>JARHZF010000139.1 GCA_029258325.1 Anaerobiospirillum sp.
TTTAAAACTTTTTCAATAAAAAGACTTTTATCTACATATAAAAAATCTTCTTCTATAATTTCTTTAAAATCACTTTGACCTATACCAATTATTTTCATAAAAACATCCCCTCTTATTTTAATTAAATTTATTCTTTTATATATTAATATCTAAGAACTTAGATTCATTGTAGCAATAAAAACACAAAACTTAATAATAAATAAAGTGCTAAATATAAGACTTTAATAGTTCATAGGATATTTATATCTTACAAACAACATTGTTCTTTCAGTTTAATAGATTTTAAAATAAGTACTCCTTGTGATTTTTGTGTTTTTACTTCAAAGAAAATCGTTCTTTCTTATGTAAAAACAACGTAAATATCACATGAGCTAAATAAGTATGAACTATTTAAAAAGAAGTTAAGAATATTAGCTTTAGTATTGATTTATATATTAAAAAGCTAACAAAGTAGTAAAGTTTACTAATAAAATAGCTTACCTTTACTATTTTTTTAATATGAGATTAAAGCTTATGTAAGTCTTTACTCACTTTTAATCTCTTCTACATAATATCTATTTATTAATACTAGATCTTTTTTCTTATAGGCAATATATTTACCACAAAAAAGAACAGCATTACTCTTAAGTAACAACACAAATATAAGATTAACTACTTTTGTTCACTTTTATTTTTAATTTACACTAAAACATTTTATTTTAAGAAAAGTTTTACTTTTTTTTGTTAAAATTTGTAACCTAACTAGTATATAAAAAATTTTTTATATTCATTCTTTATTATGTTAAAGGAGTAGAATTTGATGAATTCTTACAATATAGAATGGTGGGGAAATAATTACTTTGGCGTTAATGAAAAAGGTAATGTTTTTGTTTGCCCAAATCCAGATAATAAAGATGCTGTAGTCGATCTTGCAGAACTTGTAGAAAAAAGAGCAAAACTTGGACATAAACTTCCAGCTCTTTTTGCTTTTCCTCAAATACTACCTCATAGAATTAGACAAATAAATGCAGCTTTTTCCCATGCTCGTGAAGAATATGGATATGATGGTGATTATTTTTTAGTATTCCCAATTAAAGTAAATCAACATCATAGAGTGCTTGAAGCTATAACACAATCAGGTGAACCTATAGGTCTTGAGGCAGGCTCTAAAGCTGAACTTATGACTGTACTTGCTCACGCAGGTCGCACTAAATCAGTTATTGTATGTAATGGCTATAAAGATAAAGAATATGCACGCCTTGCCCTAACTGGTGAGAAACTAGGTCATAAAGTATATATAGTTATTGAAAAAATATCTGAAATATTTACTGTACTTGAAGAAGCTAAACGCCTAGATGTTGTCCCTCGCTTAGGTGTAAGAGCTCGCCTTGCATCACAAGGATCAGGTAAATGGCAAGCATCAGGTGGCGAAAAATCAAAATTTGGTCTATCTGCAAGCCAAGTTTTAGAACTTATTGATATCTTAAAGAAAGAAAATATGCTCTCATCTTTAGAGCTATTACACTTCCATTTAGGTTCTCAACTTTCAAATATACGCGATATAGCAACAGGTGTTCGTGAGTCTGCTCGTTTTTATGTAGAACTACATAAACTTGGAGTTGAAATTAAATGCTTTGATGTAGGTGGTGGTCTTGGCGTTGATTATGAGGGTACACGCTCACAATCAGATTGCTCTGTAAATTATGGTCTTAAAGAATATGCAAATAATATTGTATACTCAATAGGTGATGCCTGCCGTGAACATAATTTACCTTTCCCTACTATATTTACAGAATCAGGTCGTGCCCTAACTGTTTATCATACTGTTCTAGTCTCAAATGTAATTGGTGTTGAAAAATCAGATTACAATGAACCACCAAAACCAAGTGAGGAGGATTTAACTAAAAAAGAAATAGCCTCTTTATGGAAAACTTGGGAAGAGATGAATGAAAATATTCGTCATAGATCTTATCGTGAATGGCTACATGATAGTCAAAATGACCTTCATGATATACATCAAGGCTATATCACAGGTTCTTTCTCTTTAACTCAAAGATCACTTGCAGAACAAATGTATCTTTGCATTAGTAATAAGATAAAAGAAAATCTAGATCCTACTAATAGATCACATCGTATTATTATTGATGAATTACAAGAAAGAACAGCAGATAAGTTTTATGTAAACTTCTCTTTATTCCAATCTCTACCTGATGCTTGGGGTATAGATCAGCTTTTTCCAATAATGCCTCTTACCTTAAATCACAAAGAAAATACACGCCGTGTAGTTTTACTTGATATAACTTGTGATAGTGATGGTGCTATAGACCACTATATTGATGGTGATGATATTTCAACAACTATGCCTTTCCCTGAATATGGTGATACACCACCTTATATAGGATTTTTCATGGTAGGTGCTTATCAAGAAATCTTAGGTAATATGCACAACCTCTTTGGTGATACAGAGGCTGTTAATGTTTATGTAAAAGAAAATGGCAAGATAGAAGTTAAATTATCAGATGAAGGTGATACTGTTGCTGATATGCTATCTTATGTACAATTAGATCCTACAAACCTTCTAAATCAATTTGCCTGTCAAGTAAGAGAGAGCAATTTAGATGAAGAATTACAACGTAAATTCATAGATGAATTTAGAGAAGGTTTATACGGTTATACATATCTTGAGGAAGAATAAATGTCTACTTTAAATAATGAATTTGATAACTCTTTAGTGTCAAACGCTTTTGGTTTTTTACGTCAAGAGCTAGTTTTTAATCCTTATGATAGCGATGCTGATATTGTAATTACAGGTGTGCCTTTTGATATGGCAACATCAGGCAGAGCAGGCTCACGTTTTGGACCTGCTCATATAAGACAAGTATCTACTAACTTAGCTTGGGAGCATTGTCGCTATCCTCATAATTTTGATATTAGAGAAAAATTAAAAATTATTGATTGTGGTGATCTTGTTTATCAATTTGGCAATAACCAAGATATGGTAGATAAGCTTGAAGCTCATGCAACACGCCTTATAAATGCAGGTAAAAAGATGTTAACCTTTGGTGGTGATCACTTTATAACCCTACCTTTACTAAGAGCACATGCTAAAAAATATGGTAAATTAGCTCTAGTTCACTTTGATGCTCATGCAGATACATATTCAAATGGTTCAACCTACGATCATGGTACTATGTTCTATACAGCACCTATTGAAGGTTTAATTGATCCAAAAAATTCTATACAAATTGGTATTAGAACAGAATATCAAGAATCAGATGGTTTTGAGGTAATTCATGGCAATCTTGCTAATGATTTAAATGTTCATGATATTGTACAAAGTATAAAAGATCGTGTTGGCTCAAGACCTATATATTTAACCTTTGATATTGATTGTTTAGACCCAAGTGCAGCTCCAGGTACAGGTACACCTGTATGTGGTGGTATTACTACAGATAAAGCTCTTAAGATAATAAGAGGTTTATATGGTCTTAATATAGTTGGTATGGATATAGTTGAAGTAGCCCCATGCTATGATGTATCAGATATAACATCACTTGCAGCAGCTACACTAGCTCTTGAAATGCTTTATTTACAAAACAAGGCTTAATATGAAAAAATTACTTTTATCTCTACTTTTAATATTTAGTATAGATGTTTTTGCAAATGACTATTGTGCTTTATATTTTCAAGATAAAAGTAAAGTATCATTACATGTGCTACAAAATGCCCGCTCTGATACTAAAGTTCTTGTTTTAAATACACCTAGTTATTTAAATGAGACTATAAATGGCATTAATGCAAAACCTTATTTTAAAGGTTATGAAGATGTTATTTGTAATAATAAAAGAGTAGGTGAAATAAGGACATATAATTTTTCAAATGTAGATATGACAGGATTTTTATTTGAGATAAGAGCAAATAATGCTTTTGTATCTACACCTATAAATTAAAGCACACATAAAAAAAGGCATTGTTTAGATGCCTTTTTTAATTCCAATTAAGTCAATAGATATTGTAAATAACTGAAGTATAATACTGAATATATTGTATAAGATATTATAACCTAAGTTAATAAAAATATTTAATACATTTTTGTATTTTTTTACATAATGTAAAAAGTTCTACTTATCTAATGCACTAAATGCTTGTTCTAAATCATTTATAACATCATCTACATCATCAAGACCTAAAGATAAACGCAATAGACCTTCATCTATACCACAATCTTTTAATTGCTCACTTGTAAGTTGTCTATGTGTACTTGATGCAGGATGTAAGATACATGTTCTTATATCAGCTACATGCACTTCTAAATTGATAAAAGATAAAGCATCAATAAACTTAATACCAGCGTCAAGTCCTCCTTTTAAGACAAAGGAAATAACACCACTACCCTCACCTTTTAAATACTTTAAAGAAAGTTCATGTGCTTTTGTATTTTCAAGATAAGGTGAGTAAATTTCTTTTATATATTTACTCTTAGTCTTTAAATAAAGAGCTACAGTGCGGGCATTATCACAATGCTTTTGTACACGCAAAGGTAGTGTCTCAATACCTTTATCTAATAAAAAAGCATCTTGAGCTGACATACAAAGACCAATGTCACGCATAATTTGCACTTTTGCCTTAACTATAAAAGGACAGTCTTTAAAATCCTCTGTATAAATAATTCCATGATAGGATAAATCTTTTTCATTAAAATCACTAAATCTTTCATTATCTTTAAAATTAAATTTACCACTATCTACAACACAACCACCTACAACAGTTGCATGTCCATCTAAATACTTTGTTGTAGAATGAATAACAATATCAGCACCAAAGGCAAAAGGTGTACATAAATAAGGTGTTGCAAAAGTATTATCTACAATAAGAGGTATATTATTAAAATGGGCAATACGTGCAAATCTCTCTATATCTAAAACATTCATAGCAGGATTTGCTATAGTTTCTGCAAAAATAGCACAAGTATTATCTCTAATCTTAGCTTGTATCATTGAGTCAGTTTCATCTTCTTTAATAAACTCAACTTCAATACCAAATCTCTTTAAAGTCACAGCAAATAAATTATAAGTACCACCATAAACTGTAGATAGTGATAAAACATGTGAATTTGCTTTACATAAAGTCATGATAGTTGCAAAAGTTGCAGCTTGACCTGATGATGTGAGCATAGCCCCAACACCACCTTCTAAAGCTGCTATTTTCTTTTCAACACAATCTACAGTAGGATTTGATAAACGTGAATAAAAAAAGCCCTCACTTTTTAAATCAAATAAAGATGCTACATCCTTAGTTTTGTCATATACAAAAGTAGTACTTTGATAGATAGGAAGAGTAGCTGCCTCTCCATTTTTTGGACTATAACCTGCTCTTAAACACTTAGATGCAAAACCATGTGCCATAACTTTAGCTCCTCTTAATTTAAGTGCTTTATAGCATACTTCTTTACATGTGCTTTATGTTAATTTGTGCAAAAAAGGAGCTTTATATTTTTTTTTGCACTATTTTTTCATCAATATACAAGAAAAAGTATATACATTTTTTTATTCTTTTTTATACAATAACTTAATACAATTATTCTTTAAATTTATGGATTTTATATGCAAGACTTAACTTTTAACTTTACAAATAGCAAAAAAGAAATAGGAAACTTACAAGGTGTATCTCTTGCTTTTACTATAAGCAATATTGCTAAAAATTATAAAAAACCTATTTTGATTATATGTAAAGATAATTTTCTTGCAGCAAAACTTAGTACACAATTACCTTATACTTGCATAAAAGGTGCTGTTTATAATTTTAATGATTATGAAACTCTACCTTATGAAAGTTTATCCCCACACCTTGAGATAATTTCAAATAGAATATCTCTTTTATCTAAAATATCATCTCTACAAGAGGGCATTGTAGTAGCGTCTATTACTACACTTATGCAAAGACTATGTCCTACAAATTATATTTATAAAAATTCTTTTATCTTAAAAAAAGGTGATATTAAAAATATACAAGAGATGAAGGATAACTTTATAGATAGAGGTTATATGCAAGTAAGTCAGGTGTTTTCACCTGGTGAATTTGCTATGCGTGGCTCTATTTTAGATATCTTCCCAATAGGTGCTAAAAATCCATATAGAATAGATTTTTTTGATGATGAGGTAGATTCAATCTCAACTTTTGATATTGAAAATCAATGCTCAATTGAAAAGATAGATGAAATTAAATTACTCCCAGCCCATGAATTTCCTCTAGATAGCGATGGTATAGCTCTTTTTCGTAATAACTATAGAGAAAACTTTCCAAATGCTAATCTAAAAGAACATACTGTTTATCAATCTATCTCAAAAAATGCCCTCCCATCAGGTATTGAATACTATCTACCTCTCTTTTTTAGCTCTACATCTTCATTTTTTGATTATTTAAATGAAAACTTTGCCCTCATATTTGTTGATGATATTAATAAAGCTATTGATGATTTTTATCTTGATGTAGAAACACGCTATCAAAAACAAAAAGGTGATATCTCAAAACCTGCCCTTGCCCCTTATAAAGTTTTCTTAAGTAAAGATGATTTTATAAAAGAGAGTAAAAAATTTTTAAGTATTAAACTTTACTCCTACCCTCTTTTAGATAGCGAAATTGAAAAAAGAGGTGTTAATAATATAGACACTTTAAAAATTAATGATATAGCCTTTAATGCTAAACTTAAAAATAGTGCTACAAATCTTATTAACTTTGTACATGAATATATTAAAAAAGGCTTTAGATTATTAATTTCAACTAAAAGTGAAGGTCGTTATCAAAATTTAAAAGATATATTCCCAAAAGAACTTATTGAATCTTATAAATTAAAAAGTGTCTCAAATCTAAATGACTTTTTAGATGACACCTCCCCTCTTTGCATAACTATAGCTCCTTTTGATGAAGGTATTATCCTTCCTAAAAGTAAACTTATATTCCTAACAGAAAGTGAACTTTATGGCACAAAAGTTATAAAACAAAGAGAAAATAGCCATAAAAGTCAAATTGCAAAAGATGCTATTATTAAAAATTTAGTACAACTTAATATAGATCAATTAGTAGTACATTTAGATCATGGTATTGGTAAATATAAAGGTCTTAAAAAAATAAAAATTAATGATGTTATAGGCGAATATATAACTATTGAGTATCAAGATGGTGATACTTTAAATATACCTATAACCTCTTTAAATAAAATAGCAAGATATTCAGGTGCTGAAAATCCAAGTCTTTCAAAACTTGGTAGCGATAAATGGGCTAAAAATAAAGCTAAAGCTCAAAGCAAAGTACGTGATGTTGCAGCTATGCTTCTTGATCTCTACGCAACAAGACAAGCTTATGAGGGTATATCCTTTAATGTTGATAAACATGCTTTAAATGAATTTGCTCAAGGCTTTTTATATGAGGAAACCTCTGATCAATTACAAGCTATTAATGCAACACTTTTAGATATGCAAAGCAAAAAGCCTATGGATAGACTTATTTGTGGTGATGTAGGCTTTGGTAAAACAGAAGTGGCTTTAAGAGCTGCCTTTGTTGCAGCTAATGATGGCTATCAAGTTGCTATCTTAGTACCAACAACTGTGCTTGTAGAACAACATTACAATAACTTTAAAGATAGATTTGCAAATACTGCTATAAATGTTGATTATATATCTCGCTTTAAAACTCTAAAAGAACAAAATGAAGCTTTAAAGAAAGTAGAAAATGGAGATATTGATATTATAATTGGTACGCATAAACTTCTATCTCACAATATGAAGTTCAAAAAATTAGGTCTTTTAATTGTTGATGAAGAACATAGATTTGGTGTAAAACAAAAAGAAAAACTTAAGGCTTTAAAATCTAATGTAGATATTCTAACCTTAACAGCAACACCTATACCTCGTACCTTAAGTATGGCTATGGATGGCATACGCACTTTATCTATTATTGCAACACCACCTGAATCTCGTCTTGCTGTTAAAACCTTTGTACAAGAGAAAGAGGATAATGTTGTGCGTGAAGCTATTATGCGTGAGCTTCGCCGTGGTGGTCAGGTTTACTATCTACATAATGATGTAGCTACTATAAAACATAAATATGAAGAACTTGAAAAGCTAGTGCCTCAAGCTAAAATTTTAATAGCTCATGGTCAAATGCATGAACGTGAACTACAAAAAGCTATGCGTGATTTTAACTTACAAAGGTTCAATATTCTTTTATGTAGTACTATTGTAGAAAATGGTCTTGATGTACCTACTGCTAATACCATAATTATTGATAGAGCAGATCTTTTAGGTCTTGCTCAACTCCATCAAATAAGAGGTCGTGTTGGTAGATCTAATCATCAAGCTTATGCTTATTTATTTACACCACCAAAAAACCTTATCTCAAGCGATGCAAGAAAACGTCTTGAGGTACTTGCAAACTTAGATAATCTAGGTGCAGGTTTTATACTTGCAAATCATGATTTAGAAATAAGAGGAGCAGGTGAGCTTTTAGGTGAAGAGCAATCAGGTCAGATTAATACTATAGGATTTTCTTTATACTCAGAGCTTTTAAATGTAACAGTAAAAGCACTAAAAGAAGGTCGTGAACCTACACTTTTAGAACTATCCTTAGATGAGTGTGATATAAACTTAAATATATCAGCTCTTATTCCTGATGAATATGTAGGTGATATTAATACAAGACTTACCCTTTATAAGAGACTTGCATCTTGTACTAAAGATAGTGAATTTGAAAATCTAAAAATAGAATTTATTGATAGATTTGGTAAATTACCTGATGAGACTAATAATTTATTTTTAATAAGCAAATTGAAAAAAGAGGCTTCTAATTTAGGTATTAGTCGTATAGTTGCAGATAAAGATGGTGGTGTTATTGAATTTTACGATCATCATAAAGTAGATATAGATTATCTTGTAACCTTAATTACAAAATGTAAAAACAATGAGTATAAGATGACTAGAAAAAATGCTCTTAGATACAATATACCAGAGAGCAAGACTAGAAATCGTATAGTTTTACTTGAAAAGATTTTAGAGGCTTTATATCTACATTCAAGTTTAAATAAAAACAAAAAAAATAGTAAATAAGGTTAAATAAAATACTATGTTGTAAAAGTCATGTTTATTATGATAAAGACAATAGCTTTTGTTTTATAAAAAAGGCATATATCGTGTGATAATCATGTTTTAAAAGGTGTAAAAGTTCACTTAAATTAAAATGTTAAAAATTGTATCTAAAAATTACTATATTTAGCATGAACTTTTACACTATCTTTACTGTGAGCTTTTATACTAGAAACTTAAAAACTATATTTTTATAAACTTCTACAACTGTGAACTTTGACACTAGAAGCTTAAAAACTATATTTTTATAAACTTCTATAACTTTGAACTTTTATACACTTTAAACATTTAAAGCACATGTAGTAATTTAGTTTATGTGAAATTTACGTTGTTTCTACACAAAAAAGCACTATGTTTTGTTAAGTAACAACGCAAAAATCACAAGGACAAGTAATTTTGCTATTTACTTTATATTAGTGATGTTTATATGACTTTTACATAGATAGGTCATGTGAGATTTACTTTGTTTTTATATAAGAAATAACTATTTTGTTTTAAGTAATAAAAAAATCACAAGGACTACAGAGATTTAGATTTTTTATATAAGATCTTTTTATAAACTTATATAAATATCTTAAAAGGGCGGGCTTTTACAATAAAAGAGCTCTAAAAGCCTTTTATTGTAAGATAAGGTATTTTAATTTGTACTAAAGTACAAAAAATACAATATAAAAACTTTATATAGTTTAAAGTTTTGAGTGATATGATAGGAATCTAATAAAGTTTTCAAGATATTCTTCTGTAGATGCATTTCTACCTGAAATACTTAATAAAACAAGATCGCCTGTATCACCATAAACAATAGCTTCTACATCCTCATCACATTTAAAAGACCAAGCTCCTTTAATCAAATCTGATTTTACAGGTAGTTCGCATTTTAAAAGCTCAGCACTTACACGAGAAAACGATTCTGCATTAGCATTTTTTGAAATATACTCAGGAATGTAACTTACATTAATTGAAATTAATTTAGATTCATGTGTATATGTTAAGGAGTTATCTGCAGCAGAGTTAATCTCAACTGTAAAATAATTTGGGCATGGAATCTTAGATAAATCATCTGATGTTGTATTTGCATCTTGTATTTGATTATATCTAGCATCACCTTTAACATCCAAAGCATGAGAGCTAAAAGATGCAAAGAGAGAAAAGAGTAAGGCAAAACTTAATTTAGATATTTGCATAATTATCCTTGAAATAGGTCACAATACTTGTGACCTATATTTAAAAAATTATTTAAGACTCTCAATAATTTCTTTTGCAATCTTATCTACATCTTGATTTGCATCAATTGCAACATAACGTGTTTTACCATTTTTTGCTGCATCAACATAGAAAGCCACTAAAGGTTCTGTTTGCTCATGATAAACAGCAAGACGTGATCTTACTGTTGACTCTTCATCATCAGCACGAATTACTAGATCTTCACCTGTAACATCATCCTTACCCTCAACCTTAGGTGGATTGTATACAATGTGATAAGTTCTACCTGATGCTAAGTGCACACGGCGACCACTCATTCTTTGTACAATCTTTTCATCAGCTAGTTGAAGTTCTACAACACCATCAATTTCAATGTTAGCATCTTCAAAAGCTTTTGCTTGAGGAATTGTACGAGGAACACCATCTAATAAGAAACCATTCTTACAATCATCTTTTGCAATACGCTCTTTTACAAGACCTATAATAATATCATCTGATACTAATTGACCTGCATCCATCACAGCCTTTGCTTGTTTACCAAGTTCAGTTCCTTCCTTAATGGCAGCACGTAACATATCACCAGTTGAAATTTGAGGAATACCATATTCCTTTGTTAAAACTTGTGCTTGTGTACCTTTACCTGCACCAGGTGGTCCTAAAAGGATAATGCGCATACAAATGTCTCCAAAATTTATAAATATAATAAAATTGACATGCAATTATACCATATAAACAATATTTGTTTTTTAAACTAATTTGATATATAGCCCATAAGTTCATAAAAAACCTAAAATAAATACTACATGTTATATTTATTTTGTTTATATATAAAAAAGAACAGTTTTATTTTTAAGTAGCAAAGCTAACATACTATGAACTTCTCTAGTTAATTATGTTTTATAGTAATAATTTAGTGATTTAAAAAAGACTTTTTTACATAATGTTTTAGTGATTATTGTAAATAAACCTATTTAGGTATTAGTGATTATAGTAAATGAATACATTTAGTATTTGACTTGTACTGTGTTAGTTTAAATATATGTTTACATCATGTGAGATTTATTTTTTTATAAAAAGAACTATGTGTTTTAAGTAACAACATCACAATGACTAATATAGTTACTTTATCTAATACATAAACATAAAATCTTTAAAATAAATCAAGAGAAAAAATATGAGCTTTATCATATTTTATAATAAATTAACTACTAAATAATAAAAAACTTGATGTATCTCAAATTTTGAAATATACTTAAATTATAAAAATTTTATAGGCGAACTAACAAAATGGCTATTAAATATTTTTCGTTAACCTTTGGAGCTTCATTTATATTTTTAATATTAATGACGCAACATATTTTTTAATCATAAAATAACAAGAGGCTAGATAAAATCTAGCCTTGTTTGTTTATAAAACTATCTTTTATAAAAAATAAGTGCTATTAACTTTTACATTAATAGCACTATTTTTATAACTATCTAACTAATTACTTAGTTAAAAGTAATTCATTTACTTCTTTTAAGAATGAACTTGGATCTTTAAGTCCGCCTTGCTCTGATAAAATAGCTTGATTTAAAATAATACTTGCCCATTTTGCAAATACACTTTCATCAATCTCTGCATAAGCTTTCTTAACTAAAGCATGTTCTGGATTAATCTCAAGAATATACTTAATTTCAGGAAGTTTTTGACCTGCAGCTTCTAATAGCTTTTGCATTTGTCCTGTAAACATATTGCCATCTGTTACAACACATGATGGTGACTCAACTAAACGTGTACTAATACGTATGTCTGTTACCTTATCACCTAAAGCAGTCTTAAATCTTTCAATAAGATCACGATTTTGCTCTTGAATTTCTTCTTTCTTCTTTACATCTTCTTCATCTTCAAGCTCACCTAGTTTTAAATCAGGTGATGTTGCAGATACAAATTCCTTACCATCATAGTCTCTTAAGTGATTCATAATCCACTCGTCAATACGCTCTGATAATAATAGAACTTCAATACCTTTTTTCTTTAAGTTTTCAAGATATGGAGATGAAACAGCAGCCTCATATGAATTTGCAGTTAGATAGTAAATATGCTTTTGTTTCTCTTGCATACGTGATACGTAATCATCAAGACTTACAGACATATCTGCTTTTTCATTATATGTTGTATTAAAACGTAAAAGCTTTAAGATTAATTGTTGATTTGCATAATCGTCAGCTACACCCTCTTTTAACACACTACCAAATTGAGTGATGAAAGTATTGTACTTTTCAGTATTCTGACTTAAATCTTGAATCATCTTTAAAGCACGCTTAGTTAATGCTTTCTTTAACTTACGTGTAACTGCACTATCTTGTAAAATTTCACGTGATACATTTAATGGTAGATCATTTGTATCAATTAAACCTTTTATAAAACGTAAATATGGAGGTAGGAATTGATCTGCATCATCCATAATAAATACACGTTGTACAAATAGTTTTAAACCATGCTTTGTATCTTGTCTTGAGAATAAATCAAAAGGTGCTCTTTGTGGTAAATATAATAATGATGTATATTCTAAATCACCATCAACTTTATTATGAGCATATGCAAGTGGATCTTGATAATCTGAACATGTATGCTTATAAAATTGATAATACTCCTCTTCAGTTAAAGAGCTTGGCTTTTTAGTCCATAGAGCTTCTGCATCATTAATTTGAACATATTCAAACTCTTTAGTGCCAGAAGTTTCACCTTCTTTTGGTTCTTTTTGTACTTCTTTATATAGTTCAACAGGTGTTGAAATATGATCAGAGTATTTAGTAATAATGTCACCTAAAGTCCAATCATCAAAATATTTATCTTGATCGTCCTTTAAATGTAAAATGATATCAGTACCACGTGTCTTCTTAGTTATAATTTCAGTTTCATAAGTACCTGTACCTGTTGATTCCCAACGTACAGCCTCATCTTCCTTTGCATATGCAGAACGTGATAGAACAGTAACTCTATCTGCAACAATAAATGCAGAGTAGAAACCTACACCAAATTGACCAATTAATTGAGAGTCTTTAGCTGAATTTTCTTCAAGTGACTCAAAAAATGCTTGTGTACCTGATTTTGCAATTGTACCTAAGTGATCTTTTGCTTCTTGTTCAGTTAAACCAATACCATTGTCAGAAATAATTAAAGTTCTGCTAGCCTTATCTGCTTTAATCTTAATTTTAAAAGTAGGATCATCACCTAATAACTCAGGCTTTGTTAAAGATACAAAGTGTAACTTATCAATAGCATCTGAGGCATTTGAAATTAATTCACGTAAAAATACATCTTTATTTGAGTATAGTGAGTTAGCAAGAAGATTTAATAATTTTGTAACTTCTGTTTGAAAGCCATGTACTTGAGCGGCCATTATATTATCTCCACTTTAAAACATTTTTGATTAACTGTTTTAGTACATGGGGACTATTTATAAAAATTCAAGTACAAAAATAAAAAAAGACCTAAGTTTTTTTACTTAAGTCTTTTTAATCTTAATAAGGAAGCCTATTTTTTAATGATGTGGCAAGGGTATTTTCATCAACATTATCAAGCTCACCACCAACAGGGACACCACTTGCAATCTTTGATACTTTAATATCAAAGTTACGTGCCATTGAAGCAATATAACTTGCTGTAACATCACCCTCAATAGTTGGATTTGTTGCTATGATAATTTCTTTAATTTCACCCTTTTCAAACTTGTCTTGCAGTATAGGTAAACCAATATCTTCAGGACCTATACCATCAATAGGAGACAAATGTCCATGCAAAACAAAATACAAACCCTCAAAAGCATGTGCATTATCAATAGCTCTTACATCAGATGGAGTCTCTACTATACATAATAGACCTGTGTTTTGTCTTTTAACATTAGAACAAAGAGGACAGACATCATCATCAGAGTAATCTCGACAAGACTTACATAACTTTATATTATGCATAGCATCTTCAATAATATTTGCAAGAGTTAATGATTCATTTCTACGTCTTGCAAGAAGATGATATGCAATACGAGTAGCAGAACGAGGTCCTACTCCAGGCATTATTTGTAATGCTTTTATTAAAGAATCTAACTTCTTTGATTTTGCCATCTTAAATTAAAATGGTAGTTTAAAACCAGGAGGTAGAGGAATACCAGCTGTAACTGCTGACATTTTCTCTTTAGTTTCTTCTTCAACACGGCGTTTTGCATCATTAAATGCTGCAGCTAATAGATCTTCACAAACTTCTTTATCATCATCATAAATAGCTTGATCAATCTCTACACGTCTAACTTCATGAGCACCTGTCATTGTAACTTTTACAAGACCTGCACCGCTTTCACCTGTAACTTCTAATTTAGCAATTTCATCTTGAGCTTTTTGTAAACGTTCTTGCATCATTTGAGCTTGCTTCATCATATTAGGAAACATTTATTCTTACTCCAAAATTAAACATGAAATTATTTTATTTTAACAATTCTAAAATATAAAACATATTAAAAACAATTTATTTTTTTTATTATTGAGATAGAGTCTTATATTTTGCTTAGATAGTTTGAAATAAATTAGCTTAACTATGATTTTTTTACAAAAATTTTATAAAAAAATAGTTAAAAAAAATGAAAAAAGTAAAACAAAAAAAGGTAGAGCTTTATAGACCCTACCTTTATTTATGTTATAAGAAATTTTTATTATCTACCAAGTAAAGCAAGTGCAATCTGTGGCTTTTGATTTGCCTGAGTTAATATAGATTGAGATGCTTGTTGAATAATTTGTTGTTGAGTTAGATTTGCTGTTTCCTCTGCAAAGTCTGTATCACGGATACGTGATCTTGCATCTGATTCATTTTCAGAGATTGATGCTTGGTTTCTAATTGTTGACTCTAAGCGGTTTTGCATAGCACCTAAGTGTGCTCTTTGTTGATCAATCTCTAAAATAAAACCATCAATAACAGATAATACATTTTGTGCTCTACTTACTTTTGATACATCAAAATAATAAGGATTTGTTGCAGGTGTTCCGTTTGATTGAACTAAAGCTTTTGAAATATCTGCAGGTGACTTTAATGCAATACCTGATAAAGTAAAACCACGAGATAAGCCTGTAAGTTTTAATGTATCACCTGAGTTTGCACCTACTTGAAGTGTAATAGTACCATCTTTTTGAATAAGACCATTAGGATTACTTGCACCAGCTGCTTGTGC
>JARHZF010000025.1 GCA_029258325.1 Anaerobiospirillum sp.
GGTTTGTGATAATATCTACTGCCTTGAACTTTTCCATGGTCCTACCCTTGCTTTTAAGGACTTTGGTGCACGTTTTATGGCACGTGTACTCTCTTCAATTATCAATAATAAAAAACTTACTATATTAACAGCAACATCAGGCGATACAGGTGCAGCTGTTGCTCGTGCTTTTTATAAACAAAAGGGTATAAATGTAGTTATCTTATATCCAAAAGGCAAGATATCTCCTCTACAAGAAAAGTTAATATCAACATTAGGTGAAAATATTCACGCAGTTGAGGTTAATGGTGACTTTGATATGTGCCAAGATATGGTTAAAAAGGCATTTTTAGATAGAGATTTTGTTAATGCTGTTGGTTTAAATAGTGCAAACTCTATTAATGTAAGTCGTCTATTTGCTCAAATTTGTTATTATTTTGAGGCTATATCAGCACTACCTAAAGATAAACGTGACAAAGTTGTATTTTCAGTACCTTGTGGTAATTTTGGTAATATTACAGCAGGTTTAATTGCAAAATCCTTAGGTCTTAAATCTAAATTTATTGTATCTTGCAATGCTAATGATACAGTGCCACGTTATTTAAAAGATAAGGTATGGGAACCACATAAAACTATAGCAACACTTTCAAATGCTATGGATATATCAAGACCAAATAATTGGCCACGTGTTGAAGCTTTATATAAGATAAATAATTGGTCTTTAGATGAACTTGTTGCAGATTCAATTTCAGATGAAACTACTATTAAGACCATACAAGATCTCTATAAGAGAACAAATTATATAACAGAGCCACATGCAGCAGTTGCTTATAAGGTTTTAAGCTCTCACCTAAAAGATGATGAAGTAGGTATTTTCTTAGGTACAGCACATGTAGCTAAATTTAAAGATAGTGTAGAAAATGCTTTAAATATTTCTATTGATATTCCTGATGCAATTAGAGAAGTAATGGATAAAGAGGATATTAAAGTTAATTTAGATGCATCTTTTGATATTTTAAAAGACTATATGTTAAATACATTAAAGTTATAGATTATAAGGAGGCATAAGCCTCCTTTATTATTTTACTTAAATACTTATTATATAAAGCTTTTAAAAATAAAAAACACTACAAATTAATGTATATAAGATTTTAATTTTTGTTTTTATTGCTACAATGAATCTAAGTTCTTAGATATTAAAATATAAAAGAATACATTTAATTAAAATAAGAGGGGATGTTTTTATGAAAATAATTGGTATAGGTCAAAGTGATTTTAAAGAAATTATAGAAGAAGATTTTTTATATGTAGATAAAAGTCTTTTTATTGAAAAAGTTTTAAA
>JARHZF010000198.1 GCA_029258325.1 Anaerobiospirillum sp.
CGTCAGCTTGAAAAAGCTGATGAAGATTTTTCCGTCAATGCATTTATTTATAACGAAACGATATAGATCACTGCAAATCAAATGGCTGTTTTGTTTGCTAAAAGCGAATCTACCATCTAAAAACATATTAACAATATTTTTGACGAGGGAGAATAGGATATGGAGAACAACACGCAAAAAGTGCGTGTTGATAGTGTCAAGAAATATGTTGCATTCGACAATCTAAAAACATATTAACAATGTTTTTGACGAGGAAGAATAGGATATGGAGAACAACACGCAAAAAATGCGTGTTGATAGTGTCAAGAAATATGTTGCGTTCTACAATCTAAATATCATTATTTTCGTTGGTTATCGTGTCAATTCTCGTAGGGCAACACAGTTTAGGATTTGGCCAACTGGTGTTTATTTATGTTTTTATATTGAACACAACTTTGTAAAAACAAGTTGTGTACGCTTGTATATGTATGCTTTATGAGAGTGAAATTATCTTTATAGTAAAAGAGATAGTATAATATACTAAACAATAAAAAATATTTAAAATCAAGTGTTTAGTTTTATTTTAGATAAATAATTACTTTAGAGATTAAGGATAAAGGGGGATTTTTAGGTAATGGCGGTTAGAAAGGGATTCGAACCCTTGATACGCGTTAACGTATACACGCTTTCCAGGCGTGCTCCTTCAGCCTCTCGGACATCTAACCACATTTAAAAGAATGACGTACATTTTACATAAAAATAATAAAAATGCAAGTTTTAAAAAAAGTCTTTTGATTTATATTGGAAAAAATCTTAATAGATATTAAAAAACCTGGCATAAAAACCAGGTTTGATAAGGATTTATTATAATTAATTTCTATTAATATGCATTATACATATTTAAAGTCTAATTCTTTAATTTTTTCAGACCAAATCTTAGGACCTACAGAGTGAATATTATTACCCTCAGAGTCAACAGCAACTGTTACAGGCATATCAACAACTTCAAATTCATGAATAGCTTCCATACCTAACTCTTCAAATGCAATAACCTTAGCACCCTTAATAGCCTTAGATACTAAGTATGCTGCACCACCTACAGCCATTAAATATGCAGCTTTGTGCTTCTTAATTGATTCAACAGCAGCAGCTCCACGCTCTGACTTACCAATCATACCAAATAGACCAGTTTCAGCAAGCATAGTCTCAACAAACTTATCCATACGTGTAGATGTAGTAGGACCTGCTGGACCTACAACCTCATCACCTACAGCAGGAACAGGACCTACGTAGTAAATTAGCTTGCCTTTAAAGTCAACGCCATCAGGTAGTTTTTCACCATTTGCAATCATGTCACAAATCTTCTTATGAGCAGCGTCACGACCAGTTAAAATTGTACCTGTTAATAATAAAGTATCACCCATCTTCCAAGATGCTACTTCTTCTTTAGTTAAGGTATTTAGATTTACTTTCTTAACATTGCCACTTGCACCACCAATTTCAATATCTGGATAAATATCAAGTGATGGAGGAGTAAATTTAGCAGGACCTGTACCATCTAATTCAAAGTCAATATGACGTGTTGCAGCACAGTTTGGAATAATTGTAGTTGCTTTTGATACAGCATGGCATGGGTAGCTCTTTACTTTAACATCAAGAACAGTTGTTAAACCACCTAGACCTTGAGCACCAATACCTAATTGATTAATCTTATTATAAAGTTCAAGTCTTAGCTCTTCATCTGCATTCTTAGGACCACGAGCAATTAGATCTTGAATATCAATAGGATCATTTAAAGCTTCTTTAGCTAAGATAGCACTTTTTTCTGGAGTACCACCAACACCTACACCTAATATGCCAGGTGGACACCAACCTGCACCCATATTAGGGATTTGAGATAAAATCCAATCAACAATTGAGTCAGATGGATTTAACATCTTTAAGTGTGTCTTGTTTTCAGAGCCACCACCTTTTGCTGCAATAGCAACTTCAACTTTGTTGCCTTTTACCATTTCAATATGTACAACAGCAGGTGCATTATCTTTTGTATTAACTCTTTTGCCAATAGGATCTTGTAGAACTGATTTACGAAGAGGGTTTGTTGCAGAACAATAAGCACGTCTTGTACCTTCATCAACCATTTCTTGAATGGTCATATCGCCTTCAAATTGTACATCCATACCAATTTTAACAAAGCAAGTTACAGCACCTGTATCTTGACATAGAGGGCGATGACCTATTGCACACATTTTTGAGTTTACTAGAATTTGAGCAATAGCAGCCTTAGCTGATGGGTTTTGTTCTATATCATATGCTCTTTTCATAGCATCCAAGAAATCTTTTGGATGGTAATATGAAATAAATTGAAGAGCATCATCAATAGAGTCTATAAAATCCTTGGTTTTAATAAGGGTTGTCATAATTCTATTCCTAATAAAAATTAAAATAACTATATATAAAGATCATAAACTTATTTAAAAATAAAAAAAATAATCTAAGCTTGCTTTTTTGATATAGATTGAAAAAAAGATAAAAGTTTTTATATCTGTATATGATTAATGTTTAAGTTAAATCTGTATTTTGAACTAAAGTAGTGCAATTTTAATTAAAATAGTTTTTAGGCAATATATGAATAAATACTATTAATCTTAGAGCTTTTTTGTGTTAAATCAAAAAAAATTTGATAAAAATAATCATGATTTTGGCAATACATAACAAAAGATTTCAATTCTTAAAAGATATTATTTATTTGAGAAAAACAGTAATTTAGTTAAATTTTTATTAACTTACAATAATGCAATAATAAAAAATTATTTATTCAAGTTTTTAATTTTTTATTAAAACAGTGTATTATATATACTGATGTTTATTATTTGTTTTTAGGTTAGGTTTAGAACACAAAAGTTTTTTGTATTATTGTCGTATATATACATAGCTTTTTTTGTTTTAAATGTTGAAAAAAAAGATAATATATTATGTTTATTACCATTGCTGTTATTTTTATTGTTTTAGCAACATTTTTGCTAATTATATATAACATGTATTCGGACTATCTAAGTAAAAAAGAAGCAGATATGCGCATGATGGTAAATCGTGCTCGTAATATAGTGTCCGATACAGAAGATTTAATTGTAAATCAAGCACAATTACCTCTATCAAAAACTATGGTTTTGATATTGCGTTATAGAATGTTGTCTGCTTTAAAAATAATGAAACAAGACAAGTCTTTAAAGAATGTCTTAGAAAAGATTCAAGATCAAGAAAAGCATATTAGAGATGTTAAGGCGAACTATAAAGAAGATATAGCATTTAGAGCACCTGAAAATGATACTCTTGCTGTAGCTCAATTACGTATGATTAGAAAATTACGTAAGATAGTTGCTCTTGAAATACGTGCAGGTACTCCTGTTGATATTGGTGAATGTCAAAAGGAAGATAGCAGACTTAATATGCTAGTTCTAAAGGTTAATATCTCAAACGTTATACAAAATGTTTTAGAATTAAGACGCCTCCATCAAATAGGTTCATGTCGTCAACTTATTGATAAAGGTATTGAGGTTATTAGAAAATCAGGTAGTAAAGATCCATGGATACAAGAAAAGCTTGAAATTCTATCCCAATTAAAAAGAGATATTGATAAGGATGTTAAGGCAAAAGGTGCTCAACAAACTCAAAAGATGATTGAGAGTGATGAAGAGAAAGAAGAGAAGAATAGTGAAATTGAAGCTCTTTTTGCTGATAAGAAAAAATGGTAAAAACATAACATCAAAAAGGCAGGTTCAACCTGCCTTTTTTATATCTTAAATTTATCTAAACTAATATTCATACCATAGACAATATTATTAGTGCTATTTACGCTTATTTTTATAATTAAAGATATTAGTAAAACCATAAAAATCAAGATAAAAGATATAGCTAAATTTATATCAGAAGTTCTAACGCTACTTAAGATATTATCAATAAAATCACAACCTATATTAGCAACAATTAAGGTTATAAAAAGTTCTATACCTAAGGCTAGTATGGCTTTAAAATAATTTGAAGTTAGATCTTTTAGTGAATCAAGTGAACTTAATGATATAAAGATACAGCCAACAGATGCAAGAAGATAAGATGCTAGATATACAGCTGTAAATTTAGCTGTAATAAAAACCATTATAAATAAGAAGACTAAGTTTACTAAGATAGCAAGAAAGGTATAACTTAAATTTAAAAGTTCTAAATTATTATAGCTTATAAGATTAGATAATAAATTTAATGTTTTTGCTAATAGTTCAGTAGGTCCAACTTGAGTATGACCTACCATCATAGTAAATGAATCAACAATAGAGCCTGCTATATAAAAACAATTTTGTAAAAAGTAAAGATAAAAGCCATTTATAAGACAGATTTTAACTATAACAAAGATAAAATTTTCTAAAAGACTTCTTTTTAAGATAAGTAAAAAACCATTTATTAAAATAGTCAAAAACAAAAGGCTATAGAAGATTTTATAAGCATAGTCATTTAATCTTAAAGATAGATCTTTACACTTATCTATAAATAGATCTATACAATTATTAAAAAAGGCAATCTCTTTATAGATATTATTATTTTGTTTTGTATTTATCTCTAAGATTGAGGCAAAACTATCATATGAAAAAAAGATAAGAGCTAGTACTATAAGGCTTATTATAAAAAAAGATTTTTGTAGTGATAACTTAGATAAATATCTAATATTTTTAAAGCTAAACATAGCTATAGAAAAGGAAAGATTTTGAACTAAGTTTTGAGTTTTTTTAAAGGAGATCTTATTATATTTAGGATCTTTATAAAAATCGTAGCAAATATACTTATTGTCAATGCAATGTATATAAGATTTTATATTTTTATTTCTCATATTTATATCTCAAAAATAAAGTGAAATATAATGTTTATAGATATAAAAGTCTTAAAGTTCATGTGATTTTTTATTGTTACTTAAAAAAACATAGTTTTTTATGTAAAAACAAAATAAATTTCACATGAAATACTTTTATTTATGTGTTTTTATTACTTAGACACAATGTTATTTTTATATAAAGTAAATATCACATAGAGTATGTTAAAAGTCATATCTAAAAATCTAATTTATATTTCACTTTATAGACTATTTAAGGATGTTTAAATTTAGGTGAGCATCTTTTAGAATAATGCCTTCTTTATATTTTTTAGTAAGTTCATCTTCTATAATTTTGTCATTTTTATCTGCCACAACATTTTGACTAAAAAGCTTAAGTAAAGTGTTCATTTGTAAATTGAGATCATTTAAAGAATCACTTGCCTCTGCATTTATTTTAGACATAGCATCTAAAGTTGAATTAAGGCCATTTGCCTTAAAGGACTCATAAGATAGATTTTTAAGATTATTAATTTTATCTTTAATTTTCTCTTGAATCATATCAGTATTTTTATAAGCATTACTTGCAAAGGTAATACTTGCTGTATCTAAATAATTTAAAGTATTTTTAAGATCGCAATTACTAGACTCTTTAATACAATTAAGCCAAGCTTCATTTTGTTTTGCAGATGATATAAATGAGCTTACATTTTTATACTCACCCCAAAGATTATTTATAGCAAGTAAGAAAGACAAGGTATTATCATTAAGTCTTTGTACATTCTCCCAGCTATCTTTTTTATCCATAGTAAAGTTTTTAGCATTAATATCATTATCTTTTTCTAAAAGCATAAGTTCTTTAATTTTATTTTCATTAACAATAGACCATTGTCTTGCTGTTTCAACTTTTTGTTTCATAGTTTCCTCAAAAACTCTTTCATCAAAAACGTCTAAAAAAGCAAAGCTTTTAGTTAAGATAAAAAACTGCATTATAAAGATAAGATAGTATTTAATACTCATAAGCCTTATAAGCTCCATCAAACTCTATATCTTTAGTTAAGGTTACATTAAAAGGAAAGCCTGATCTTACTTCTAAAGTTGGATTTATAGATAGATTGCGTTCTATTACTTTAGCAAGAGCATGGCCTAAGGTCTGACCTACTTCTTTAGTAAAAACACCTTGATTTGTAAGTTCGCCTCTTTCATTTATTTGAGCATCTTTTTGACTTATAGCAATAGATGTTGAGATACCACCTAAGAGTATTGATGAGGATAAGAGACGAAAAAAGTGATTATTAACATCAGCATCAAGTCCTGCCATACCATCATTACCAAGAGCAGGCATGGAGCCTAAGTTTAAAGATTTACCATCTGGAAATATTATTCTATTAAAGCCAAGCATAACGCGTTCTTGACCAAAGTGAATATCATTACTATATTGCCCCATAATTTTAGAGCCCTTTGGTATAAGTAAGAAGCGACCTCTAGGTGAATCATAGATATCAGCTGTAATTTGAGCTGTGACTTGACCTTGCAAGTCTGAATTTATACCTGTAAGTAAGATAGATGGAATAATGCTACCTTGAGATAATAAATAAGGTGTTCTTATACTTTGAACTTTATTTTCTAAAATAAAGTCATCACGTTTAAATCTATCATAGGCACTAATGGTGTCATCATATGACAAATTAGATCTATTATTAGCATTTTGTGCATACATATTGTTATTATTATTTTTATTAGCATTAAAATTTTTGTCAATATGATTAAAGCCTTGTATTTCACTTTTAGAGGCAATAGCATCAAAAAATGCACTATCACGTCTTTTTTTAAAGTTTTCAAACTTATCTTCTTTTTTAACATTATTCTCTTTATGTTTTTGCTCAATAGATGAGAAAAGAGGAATAAGATCTTTATTTTGAACCTTATCTTTTTCTTTTTCTAAATTATCTTTTTTATCAAGTGAGTTTTGATAATTGTAACTACTTTCTAAATTAGAAATTAAGTTATTAGCATTTTTAAGGCTTTGAGTAATACCTGTATCACTTACACCATTTATATTAGAGGCATGAGCTTTAGATGAACACATAGTAAATAAAAATAAGAATAAAAGAAGTAAAAATGCTTTAAATAAAGTTGCATAAATTAAAGGTATAGGACCTGTTTTTATAGTTTTAGACATTAAGATAACTCCAATAATGAGAAATTAGAGATAGCATAAGTTTCTTTAGCTTCTCTTTCATAAAGTCTTTGTAATGTAAATTCATCTGATACCATCTTAACTAGAAGTTTAGTTTTATTTTTATTTTCTAAAAAAGATACGTTTATATAGGTATCAATACTATTGCTATCAAAGTTATCAGACAAATAAGCTCTAAAACCTGACTTTCTAGCTAAGCTTGTATAAAGCATAGCTTTTTCATCTGTAGCATCAAAGATAAGACATGGATTTTTTACATACATAAATTCAATTAAGAACTTTTGAAAATCCTCAAATATAGCAAGATAATCATAATTTAAAAGAACAGCTCTATTATTGAGATTAACTATATTAGTAGCATCATAATTAGCTCTTTTACCTAAAGTCTTATTAGCCTCCTCAAAAGATGATGAGCAAGCACAAAGGATAAAAGATAAAGTTAGGATAAGTAATTTTTTAGACATATTTAAGCTCCTTTTTTGATTAAAACTTTTAATTCTTTACCATTTATATGATGAATAAGACTTGCATTTTGAATAATGCCATCTACAACATAGGTATTATTTACAAGTCTATAGTTAAGGGTTGTATTGCTATCTTTTTTAAAAAAGCCATTTTCATTTGTAAGTAATAAGGCAGGAGCTCCAAATTGTAGGCTCTGTTTGCTCATTACAATATAGGTCTTTTTATCATCACAATAGATTTTAATAGGTTTAATTTCATCATCGCCACGTATCTTAAAGTCATAAGATAGGTTTTGACGGCGTAAATTTAAATTGTCACGTTTTTTATTTACATAAGTATCATGAGGAAATTGTTTATGTTGAATAAAGTTTAGATTACGGCTTTGTTCATCATTATAGATAAAGCGTACAGATGCCATATAATCTTTAGCTGTTGATTTTATATTGATGTAATAAGTTCTTTTATTAGTAGTAATGACCATAGAGGTGCGTAAATTACTATCAAGAGGTTTTATGATGACATGCATAACATCACCATCTTGTGTACCTGATTTTGCATAACTTACATTAAAGCGTGTAGAGTCACCAATTTGCACAGATGAGATAACTTCATTTGCTTGTAGCTGTATATCTGTAAGTTGCAATATAGCTGTAATGATATTGACACGACCACTACCAAAAGAAAATAAAACTTCATTTGAGTTTGAGGCAAAACCATTAAGCCCCATGCCATCCATACCAGCTTTAGCATTTTTATTTAAATCATCTATAACACGTATTTCATCATTTGATAAAATATCTTTGCTATTTTCATTTGAGTAATATACATCATAAGCACTATCTGCCATGCAATAGGAAGATATACATAGAAGTAAGGATATATAGAAATATTTCATATTAAGCTCCCATATATTCAGAGATAAACATATCCTCTACAATTATTCCAAGAGGATTTAAAAGAATTTCTTTACTTGATAGAAGGTCTACATTTATAGTTTTATATGTGATTAAAGCTCTATATTTGATCTTTTTAGGATCTTGAAATTTAACAATATGATTTTCTGTAAAATCTATTTCATAGCTATGATTAGATTTTTCAATAATATTATTTATTGTTATATAAATATTTTTATTTTTAGCACTAGTAAAAGGGTTGTTTTCAATAAAATGCTTATCTAGTTTCGCTGTCATTTGTTCATTATTTATAAAAGAATAGCTTTTAAATATAGCTTCTTCTTGAAGTTCTTTATCTTTTAAAACCTCACGTGTATTTTTTATAAATTGACAAAGTTCACTTGCAATATATTGCTTTGGTATATTATCAAGTTTTCTAATATTGCTCTTTGTTATAACAACACCTTCTTTATCTACAGTTACAACATATGGAATATATTGAGATTTACCTATGATAAAAACAATAGATGCAATTAGGGCAAAAATAGCACTAAGAGATAGAGTTACAAACATAGGGATAATAAATTTAATACCTAAGATTTTTTGTTTAATATGATCTATATTGTGAACTAAATTAGCTTTAGTTTTCATAAAAATAGCTCCAAAAAAATAAAAAATAATTTGTCTAGTTATTTAAGATTATCTTTAAATTTCAAATAGATTTTTATAAAAAGACTCTTTATATGTGTCTATTAAATAATCAATTTTTTCTTTATCTTTTTTAGTTGATAAAGAGCAAAGAGATAGTTCTTCATCTGACATGACTAAAGAAAATAATGATGCTTTTGAATCTTTATAAAGTAGATATTCATCTTTAGCTTTCATCTTAGAAATAAGATCTATAGTTTCATCATTTAAACCAAATTTCTTATAGTAAAGAGATGATTCTTTATTATTGCTAATATCATTATTTGCAAGAAAAATCTTGCTATTAATACAATCTAAAAAGATACTAAAGTATTCTTTTTCTGAAATATCAGCTATAGATTGTGTTGCCATAATTACAAAGACATTATGTTTTCTTAAGGTTTTAATCCACTGTAAAACTTTATTTGCAAATAGATCATTATTAAACATCATCCAAGCTTCATCTAAGATAATACAAAGTGGATCTTTATCTATATGTCTTTCAATTAATCTAAAGATAAAAGATAAAGTTGCTATACTGTGTTTTTCACTTTTACTAAATAGATCTTGACACTCAAAGCAAGTTAAATTGTTATCAAGACTTATATTAGAATTACCATCTAAAAGAGAGTTTTCATCTATAGATATAGTAAAAGGCAGTAGAGCATTTTTAATATTTTCATCATTAATTAAGATTAAAAAATCAGTCAAAGAGCGTGTTGTATTGCTTTGATTTTTTAAGATATTTAAAGTATCAGTAATCTTAATGCTATCTTTTGCTGAACACTTGCTATTAGATAAGTTCATTAAAAGCTCTATATATTCACGAGCAAAATCTAGATCACTATCATTTTCAAGGTGATAAAGAGGGCAAAAAGATGAATTTGAATTATTTAAAATACAATGAGCTCCATTTAAAGCCTTAGTCATTCCATAAAGAGAAAAGCCCTTATCAAAGGCAAATAACTTCATGTTTTTATAGCGACTTATAGATAGAATTAAATGATTTAATAAAACAGATTTACCAGAACCTGGAGGTCCAAATATAACTGTATTACCTAGATCTCTTGTATGTAGATTTAGATTATAGATATTATCAAAGCGAGTTTTAGCCTGTAGAATGCATGAAGCATCAAGACCAAAGCCTTTATGTGGTGATTTAATATTACCCTCACCTTCATAAGATATAGGTATTAGATCAGATAAGATATTATTTGAAATAATCATAGATCTAATATTGCAATAATAATTAGCAGGTAGTGTACCTAAATAACTTTCAGTTGCATTAAAACTTTCTACACGACAATTAAAACCAAGCTTTTCAAAGTTTGCAATAATAGCTTTTACATCATTTTCAAGCACATTTAAATTATCATGCATTAAAACAACATTAGAGGAAAAAGATCCATAAATATTTTGTTCATCTTCAAGACGACAATTTTCTTTATTAACCTCATCTACTTTATTTTGGGCATTTATATTTATATTAGAATTTAAATTAAAGATTTGAGATAAAAGTGATCTCTTATTTTGAGCCCATAATTTTCTTTGTTTTTTTAAGATATTTTTAGCAACATTATTTTCAAAGCTAATAAATCTAGTATTAAATCTAAAATTAGATTTAATTAAAAGAGCCTTATCAAGCATACTAGCAAAGGTCTTAGGTGGTAGATTATCTATAGCTACAACTACAATATAAGAAGATCCAATTTTTGGACATTTTAGGTGTTCATAATGCTCACAAGATAAAACATCACTTAAAAGGTGATCATTAATATGCTCTAAATTAAATTTAAGCTCTTTATTTGCTATGCACTTATTTAAATAACTTAGAAAGTTATATTGCATATTACTATCTTTATAGCTTAGCTCTTTAACTTTAAATATAGGTTTTATAGCTTCTATAAATTGATAGATACTAGCTTTAAATTCCTTTAAAGATGTATTTATCTCCACATCATCATATTTATTTAAAAAAGATACAAAAGGTAGTTTATCGCCCTTATTTGTAGAACTTATAGCTATATAAAAAGATGATCTATAAAAATCTTTATCTAAAAATATCTCTTGTCTTTTTCTTTCAAAAAAGGCAAGAGTTTCATTTTTAGAATGATTTAAAGCATTATAGTCATGTGTTTTATTACGTATACAATCAAAGTGTATACAAAAATTAGGACCTAGATTAAAGATAGCCTTTTCTAAAATACTTACATTTTTATTTAAAATATTAGTATCAGCTCCTAATAAATTTGGTATTTCTAAATTAAAAGCTACTAAGTAATTTCTATTTTTAAGTAAGATAGTAGTTTCATCTATAAATCTTTCATAACTTAAAAGAGAGCTAAAAAAGCCATATACTCTTTCTTTTTTATGTTCCTTTAAATAAAGACAAGTAAACATTAAAAAAGATATAGAAAAGATTATAGAAACTAAAGATATAGTTATATAAAAAATCTCTAAATTTGTCATATCTATCTCAATTTATAAAAATTTTAATCTAAGTTTTCAAAGTTAGATTTTGCTAAATAAATTCTTTTGTAATTAAGAGCATTTAAATAGCTTTTAAATAAAAATCTATCTCTTTTATTTAATTCTTTTTGTGTAAATAAAAGTAAAAAAGTAAAACAAAAGGCAATAAAGATCTTTATTAAGTCTGTTGTTATGTAACAGATTAAAATAAAGACAAGAGAGACACTTAAAAAGTAGGCTCTATTGCAACCAAAGAGTAGAGGTTCTCTATATAAAGCTTTATTTACTTCATTTTCACGTCTTTTAGTTTTAGCTTGCATATAAGTCCTCAAAATCAGCATTAATCTTTTCAACTATATAAGAGTTATCTTTAAAGTTTTTTACATGAGTTATAGAGCTTATATGGCGTATAGGTGTCTTTTTAAGTTGCAAGATAATATCTATAGTGCTTGCTATAATTTTTTCATAGTTAGATGGTGCACTTGTATTTCTTTTAACTAAAAGACCAAGTCTATTTAAAGCCTGAATATCTGTACCTGCATGTATAGTGCTAAGACCACCACTATGACCTGTTGAGAGGGCATCTATTAAATCAAGAGCCTCCATGCCACGTATTTCACCTACAATAATTCTGTCAGGGCGTAATCTTAAAGATGATTTAACTAGTTTTGCCATATCATTATGTTCATTTGTAAAAAGTTTTACTTTATTTGAAGATGGAATCTCAAGTTCAGATGTATCTTCAATAGATATAATTCTGTCAGATGCACATAAAACAGCAATTTCATTTAAAAGGGCATTTACAAGAGTAGTTTTACCTGATCCTGTTTGACCTGATACTAAGATATTTTTCTTATCTTTAATGCATTTTTGTAAAAATAGAGCTTCATTTTTAGTAAGCATAGCTTTTTCTACTAATTTATCTAAATTGTATGTATCTTTTTTTAACAAAACACGAATTGAAAAAACAGGAGCTTTAACTAGGGGTGGTAGTAAAGCTTCAAGGCGTGATCCATGTTTTGGGATTTCACAAGATAAAAAAGGAGCTTTTTCATCTATATTTATATGAGCTATGCTTGCTATAGTTTTGATTAAAGAATAGGCATCAGCACTATTAAAAGTGCCACATTCTTCTATACCTTTATCTTTATACTCAATAAATAATTTACCATCACAATTGAGCATAATTTCATTGACCTTATCATTATGTAATGCCTCTATAACAATAGGGGTAAAACTATCTTCAAGTCTTTGATAGGATCTATTTAAAAATATATCTTTAGTTTCATGTAACATAAAAGCCTCTTTTTTTTTAATTGTAAAAAGCTTTTAAAAATGTAGTGTAAATAGCTAATCTTCTTTTTAAAGTCTATTTTTATTTAAAGAATAAGTATTTGTTTTTAATAATAAATTAAAGAAAAATCTTATAATGTTTGGTATTTATTTTGCTCTAAAAATAGTCAATGTTATGTATATCTAAGTTTAATTATGTATTTTATATTAATATATAATGTGGCTTATGATTTGTATTGAGTATTTATATGAAATTTTTAAATTATATTTTTCTTTCTTTTACTATCTTAATGTCATTAACAGCTAATGCTATTGTTGATGAAAAAGAAGAAATGTCTTTGCCAAGCTGTAGCTCAAAAGATAAGATGATATCAGGCTGTTATGCTCGTGTTTATAATAAAAATGGTATTTTAAAAGGAAAGTATGCTTATAAAAATGAAGAGTTAAATGGTTACTCTTATGAATACTATGAAAATGGTAAACTTATGAGTAAAAAACATTATGAAAAAGGTGTTTTACATGGTCCTTCATTTATTTATTATAAATCAGGAGAACTAAAACAAGAGGGTGTAAACTTTCATGGTAAGTTAAATGGTCTTGTTTTTGAGTACTTTCATAATAAAAATGTTAAAAGTATTATTAAATATAATCAAGGTGTTATAAAAAACGTAAAAATTTATAAACAAGATGGTGTTATTTATGCCTCTGTAGCTTTTAAGGATGGAAATTTATATAAGTTTGAATCATATTATCCATCATTTGCCTTGCAATCTACTATTATTGATAAGGGAGAGCATTTTGATATTGTTTTATATAACTTATTAGGTGAGGTTATATATGAAAATGCTGTAAAGATGGAAAATAAAAGCTTAAACTCTTTTTTTAAACTTTTACATAAAATAGAAGATAAAGACCTTGAAAAAAAGACTGTCAAGTGTAAAGAGCTTGAAGATAAAAATCAAGATGGGTGCATAGATGAAATCTACTCACAAGATGGTGTAAAAGTTCAAGAAACAGAGTATAAATACAATCTTCCTAATGGAGAGAGTATTAATTATACAAAAGAAGGTAAGATTTTCTCTCGTGATCACTATAAAGATGGTAAATTAAATGGTAGTAGCATCTATTATGATAAGGATGGAAATATCAGAATTATCTTTATTTATAAGGACAATAGTATTATTGATGCAAAATGCATGAATAAGAAAAGAATAACATCGAGAGATATTTTTAAATTTAATCGTGTTATTAATTTAGATTTTTGTTATGAATAATTTTATGAAATACAAAGTTTTTTTTACATCTATGTTGTTATTTGCATCTTTTAATGCTTTTTCAAATATTGAAAATGCTAAAGATTGTGATGCTCACAAAGAAGGATCTTGTGTTTTTAGAGATTTTTATAAAGATAATAAGATAAAGAGCATAGTGTCTTATAAAGATAATGTTTTACATGGTCTTTCTTATAAGTTTTATGAAGATGGATCTATTGAGGAGAAAAGCTTCTTTCAAAATGGCATGAAAGAGGGATTTTTTACATCTTATTTTAAAGATGGTAAGTTACAAAGCAAAACTTTTTATAAAGATGATAAAGCCTATGGTGATGCTATTACTTATTATGATAATAAAAACAACACTATAGAGTCCTTTTTACATTATAAAGATGGAAAAAAAGAAGGCATTGCTTATAAGTTTTATGAAAATGAGAATATAAAAGAGAAATTCTCTTATATAAATGACAAATTAGATGGGGAGTTTATAAGTTATTTTGAAAATGGTAATAAGCATATTATCAAAAATTATAAGGACGATTTAAAAGAAGGTTCTTATACTATTTATCATAAAAAAGGTTATAAAGAGGAAAGTGGTAACTTTAAAAAAGATTTAAGAGAGGGCTTTTCTTATAAATACTATGATAATGGTAAAGTTAAGTTTAAAGAAAATTATAAACACAATAAACGTGAAGGTTTATCTTATTATTATTCAAAAGCTGGTAAATTAGTTCAAACTCAAGAATTTGTAAATGATCTAGCTCATGGTTATTTAAAAGGTTTTGATGATAAAGGCATTAATTTTGTTGAGGTCATTTTTAAAAATGACAAGATTATAAGTGGTAGATGTCTTGAGAATAAAAAAGTATTTACTAAAAAAGAGTTAGATGCTTTTCAGACAGGTAAGAAACCACTTGTTTGTACACGTAGTTTATCATTTTAATTAAAAGGTATTTAAAACTACTATCTAAAAGAAAGTTGATAGTAGTTTTATATCTAACTCTAATTTATTGAAAAGTATTTCATAAAAATAAGATGCTTTTCATATTTTTAATAATTTATTGATAAATAAGTAAGTATTTACTTGCTTATTATTTTTTATAATTTATATCATCTCATAAAAT
>JARHZF010000186.1 GCA_029258325.1 Anaerobiospirillum sp.
TTAGCTCTATTTGTTGTACTGATTACTTATCTATTAAGTAAAATTATATTATCTATAGATAAGTAATTATTTTTAATAAAATGCTTAATAGATATGTACGTAATAGTAAATACTATAGATAAATATCTCTTTTTATCTAGTATTTTTGTAAAAGTTTATATCTATAAAATAAGTTATTTTTAGTGATTTCTTCTTTATTTTAGTAGTTATATAAACTTTAAAGATATGTTTTAGGTATTATTTTCTAGCTTCTCTGATATTTTTGTTATTACTAGAAATAATTCTCTTAATTGAAAACCATAATTATTTTAATTGAAAATGAACTTTACTTTTAGAGATCTGTATGAGAGATAAAAAGACAAAATGTTAAGAAATTTTAGTGAACTGAAAACAACTCTATCTTATACTATATTTATATAGTACATATGTTATTTAATTTGTTTTATATCTAATAAAGCACACTCTTGTTTTGAGTAATTGAGTAATAAAGCAAAAATACTATGAACTATTTATCATATTCTATGAATAGACACATATAGATTATTTATACCAAAAATAAAGTTTTTTGTACTTAGCAAACTATATGTGTCTATATAAATGTAGTCTCTACTCTATATTATCTTTGTATAACATTTCGTACTTATCTTTATTTTTTTCTAAATACATACAGTATAACAATCAGATATAGTACTTGATATTTTTTATTTAAAACAAAACAGTTATTTCTTATGTATGCATAACATAAATCTTACATGAACTTCAGATATTGAATAAAAGGGAAGTACATCAGATCGAGTTACTTAACAACTTACATTACTTACAGATGGTGTTTTTAATAATCTAGGCTATGATCATTAGATTAAACATGGTTTTTATTAAAAAAGCTCTATTTATATAAACAAGCTCTATTTATATAAACAAACTTTCAATACAAAAAAAAATCTGTTGTGTGATAAAAATATTTTTTATTTTTTACAAATATATGTGTCTAGTGTAACAAAGTGTAGCATAGTGTTACACTATTTAATAAAGATATACATTTTTGTTTGAGTTTTAGTACATCTTCATAACCCTAAATATATATTATTTAAGAAATTTTTAAAAAAATAGATTAATTTTTAAGTGGTCACTTTATCTTAAATAATGTGTAACAAAGTTCGATAATTAACAAATATCAACTAAATTTAGCTGTTATTTAAATTTCATGAAGTTTAATTTTATTTAACTAAATTTAGTTTTAAAATTGTTTATATATAATTTATAAAAATAAAATTTAATAAAAATATTTTTAATTAAAATTAATAAAATCTTTTTTTAGATTAGTAATGTACTATTCTAATTAATAACTTATCTTTGTAATATAAAAATATTGTTTTATCAAAAATATAGCATTTAAAAACAAGTAATTTTTTAAGAAAAAATATAAAGTTTAAGATTAAATATTATATGTATTTTATATTATTTAGATCTGTAGATCTTTTGTTTATTTTTGTGCAATTATCTTGTAATGATTTTAGTGATAATTTATATTATTTCTATAATAATAAGCCATTTATAAAAAATTAAAAAAAATAAATTTTTTTTAAATGTATATGAATAAAACAATAAAACACATATTTTTATCATTGTTTTATTTTATAAAACAAAGCAAAAGATATTTGTTGTTAAATTTTATATATTTTGATTTGTATAAAAAATTTTTTATTTATACTGAATTAGCTCTTGTGATTTTTGTTTGTTATCTAAAACAAAGTAGTTATTTCTTATATAGATACAACATAAAGTTACATGAACTGCTGAATTTAACCTTTAAAAGGAGGGTTTTCGATGAATGTAGATTATCTTTATTTAAAAAATTTAAAGACAAAGAATATTACTTTAAACATTTTAAATTCCACTCATATGCCTATCTTCATAACTTTTATTTACAAGTCTTTTATTTTAAGACAAAAAACGCAGATGGCTGAAGATGAACTTATAGAGATATTAAATGATATTATCTCTGATATAAGAGAAAACGATCTTGATGAGAAGTTTAAAATCGATGAGGATAATGATAGTAAAATTAAAACACCTTTAGAATATTTAAAGATTTGGTCTGATTCTAAGAATAGAGCACCATGGCTTTATAAAATCATTCCAAATAATGATACTTTTTATGATTTACCACCTCATACACAAAAAGCATATGATTTTATTTATACTCTTGAAGATAGACAGTTCATTGGTACTGAATCACGTATGCGTACAGCATGTAATCTTTTAGAGGAGATGGTGGTTGGTACTTTAGAGGATAAAGAATCTGTTCTTAAAGCTTATGATAATCAAATAAAAGCACTTCAAGAAAAACGAGAGCGGATTTTTAATGAAGAAGATGATACTATTTTAAATGAAGTTGCACTTAAAGAAAGATTTCATGATTTTCAAAAGCTATGCTTTCAGATTGTCTCTGATTGTCGTGATGTAGTATATAAATTCAAAGATTTGCATCGTGAAGTCAATAAAAAAATATCTGTCTATAATGGTACTCGCAATGAACTTATTAATATGTACGTCTCAAATCGAAATGTTATTGAGGATTCAGAGCAAGGTCAATCAGCACAGGCTTTTATAAACTTTATTTTAAATAGTAACATAAATAATAAGTTTGCAAATTATTTAAATCAGCTTTTAGAAAATGAGGTTTTAAAAAAAGAAAAAGAAATTGGTATTGATAATATCTTTTCGCGTTTAACAGACGAGTGTTATAAGATTAATAATACTAAAAATCAAATAACTAAATCCTTATCAGAGTTCATTTGTTCTAAATCGTATGAAAAAAATAATTACATATACACCAAAATTTTAGAGATAAAAGAAAAAATTATTGTAGCCCAAAAGAAGAATTTGAGCTTAAAAGATTTTTCTTTTCCTCTTGAATTGCCTTTTGCAGATATCTTGATGCCTTTTGCATACACCTTATACACCGAGAAAGAAACTCAATTTTTTGACAGTGTAGATCTTATTTCATCATCAGAACAAACAAGATCTTTTGATAAAAAAGCAATTTCTTTAGATGATGATGTCATGATAGATGAAAACTCTTTAAGAAATAATATCTTAAATTATCTAAAAGATAATAATAGAAGAGAGACT
>JARHZF010000131.1 GCA_029258325.1 Anaerobiospirillum sp.
GTATTTATAAAAATAGCCTATCATGAAATAATTTTCATTTTAATAATTTTTTTATTTTTTTGCTTTTATTTCAAGATGTTTATGTTATTTTAGGTATAAAAACCACTTTTATTTTTCTATGATAGACGAATAAAAGTGGGGATATAGGTATTAAGAGCACCTTAAAATTAAGATGCTCTCTATTTTATTTATCAAAAACCAAAAAAACTACCAATACCAGAGAACACAGCTCCTATGCCACTACATACAGCAGATCCAAAAGATTTTGCACCCTCCCAAGTTGCACTAGCAACACTTTTTGCTGCACCAACTACAGTCTTAACTGTTCCTACAGCAAAATTTCCTACAGCTTTAGTTGCTTTTACAGCTAAACTTGCTGTTGTCTTTACTGCAGATACTGCAACATCTTTAACCATAGCTGTACCCTTAACTATAGCTTGACCTGCTTTACTGCCAGCTATAGCACCTATAGTTCCACCAATAGCACCACCAATAGCACTACCTATAGGTCCTAAAAATGCTCCAATACTTGCACCAACTGAAGCACCTTTAGCAGCACCTATTGTAGAACCTACATTTGATACTGTTGTTTCTGCAACCTCTTGTACTGCCTCACCTACTGTTATTTCACCTTCACCTAATTTTTTTAGTGTACTAATGTTATCAATAGATATAGATGCTATTTGAGCTACAGGTATGGTATGTGGTAAAGGTACTATTGGTGGTGTCATAGGTCCCTCAATTGGTCCTGTCAATATAGGAGGAAATTTATTATAAACAACATCAAGATCTCCTAACTTTTCACTAACCTTTAAGGCACCAGCAGTTGCAGTCTTTAATCCCTTTGTAGAACCATCATTTAAATTATTTTCAATAAAATCTTTTAGTTTTTGACTTGCAAGAGGAATAATCTTCTCTTTTAATAAGTCTTTACCAAGCTCTACAACAGCCTCTTTTACTGTTATTTCATCTTTTAAAATCTTATCTATATTTTTAAGATGTTTTTGTATTAACTCCTTATCAGCTTCACTTAAAGGAAAATCATCTAATGTAGGAATCTTTGGAAAATCTATTGGAAGGTCTGACGGAATATTTGATGGAATATCTGTTGGAATTTCTCGTGGCAATAAAATATCTGCATCACTTCTAATTATATAATCTTTTAATGAGTTATGTACTTTAAACTCTTCTTTACTCTCCTCTGTAAATAAAATATTTTTAACTTGTTGAGATAAATCACCTATAACAGAACCATCATTTTTAGGTAAAACTTCTATAATCTTACCTTTAACAAAGCCAATACCCTTTAAAGCATTGTCTTTTACTATATCGTATAAAACACCATCAATAGTATCTTTAAGTTCTTTTACTTCTTTATTGTCACTATCTCCTAAAAACTCTGCAAAAACATCATTTATAGGATTAGTTAAATCTGAAATAAAATCTTTGGTTTCTTTTTCTAAACTAGAAGTTATTTCTTCTTTTGCTGTTTTAGCAAGATCTACTAAAATCTTATTTGGATTTTTTGAAATAATAATTTCAAGTTGCTCTAAGGTTTTTTGTATAGATCTATCTTCATCTAAAACATTATTTAACTCTGTTAAAAGTTTCTTCTCAAGTTCATCTACATTTTGATTAGAATTTGGATCTTTATTTTCTAACTCTTTCCTTAGTAAAGAAAAGTCAGAAGCATGCTCTTCTACAAATTTCTTATAAATATCTTTATCTTCTGCTAAAGCATCATTAAATTCTAAAATACTATCTGCATCTAAAGAACTTCTAAAGCATGTAGAGATAACCATAAGCTCTGAAATTTCATTACAAATATCAAATTCTTTAAAATAATCAAAGCCATTTTTATCTATAGTTGTGTCAGAATTTTCTAAAAACAAAATAGCATCTTTTATTTTATTTTGCTTAACAGAAATGTTATAAAGATCATTATTAACATTATTAACACTATTTATTAGATCTGTAAGATATAAGATCTTATCATCAATAGTTTTATTTTTAATAGTTTTTTGAATTTGTAAAGCAAGCCATTTAGTAGGACTTAAACCATCCTCTTTAGCAACTTTTACTAATCTCTTTGCTTCTTCAATAGAATCAAGCTCATCTAAAAGATCAGTGTTCATTTGTCTAATTTCATCATCACTAAGATCTTTTAAATGTTTCTTCATCTCAAGAAATAACCAATCCTCAAGATTAGAATCATCCATATGCGAGACATAACTTTCAAGGAAAGTAAGTTGCATTTGCTCAATTTTTTTATTAAGTTCTTGTGTTTTATTCATAATAAAAAATCCTTTTTATAAAAAGTGAAACATAATTTACACACTTTTTAATTACAACTTTTAGCTTTACAAAGAATATAAAATTATTCTTAAATCTTTATGTATAAAAAGCTATATTCAATACCAAATCAAATATAGCTTTTTCATTAAAAGTATTAAACCTAAGTTCAGATGTTAATGAATTTTATGATTTTGTATCACTATCTGTTTTTCTCATTATCATCTTTTCTACTTGCAACTTTAATATCCATATTCTTAACAGTCTCTATTATTCTTTCTATCTTATCTTTTAAGGTAGTAGAAATAGAGTTCATATCCTTTATAGTTTTTAAGATATCCTCTGTTGAGATACTGTCTCTACCCTCAATAAAAGCAAGCTCAATAGTATCTTTAATAACAGCCTCTAAATCAGCTCCATTAAAGCCTTGTGTCTCTTTTATTAATGAGATTAAATTAATATTTCTACTAAATTTATTTCTCTTTTTAAGATGAATATCTAAAATCTTACGACGCTCTTCGCCATTTGGTAAATCAACAAAGAATAACTCATCAAATCTACCCTTTCTTAAAAACTCAGGTGGAATATTTGAAATATCATTTGCTGTTGCCACAATAAATACTGTGTTTTCTTTCTCTTGCATCCAAGTTAGAAATTGACCAAATAGTCTTGTTGTTACATCGTGACTTTGATTTGAGCCAACACCTGCAAATGCCTTTTCAATCTCATCAATCCAAAGAACGCATGGACTAATAGCCTCAGATAAAGCTAAAGCTCGTCTCATATTCTCTTCAGACTCACCTACATATTTACCTAATAGACGTCCTACATCTAGTCTTACTAAAGGTATTTTATATAAACTTGCTGTTGCCTTTGCAGCTAAACTCTTACCACAACCTGGCATACCTACAATTAAAATACCCTTTGGTATATCAACACCAAACTTTATAGCTTTATCTAAATTGTCAAAAACTTTGACCTTTCTTTGTAACCACTCTTTTAGAACTTCAAGACCACCAATATCATCAATAGTTTCCTTGAAGTTTACAAGCTCAAGCATGCCTGCTTTTTTAATAAATTGCTCTTTTTCTTTTAAGATTAACATCTTATCTTCTTTTGAAATATAACCACCATCATGATAGGCTAAATTTAAAATTTGTAAGATTTGAAATTCATTTAATCCTTTAAAAGATAAGGTAATTTCAGATACAGTATCATCATCAACTGTAAGATTTGCAGATTCTATAAAGTTATTAACAATATCCTTAATCTCCTTTAAATCAGGTAAAGGTAAATCAAATATTGTTATATATTGCTCAAGCTCTCTTGGTATCTTTAAAACATCAGATAAGATAAAGATAGTTACATTAAAAGTATTTTTATAAAGATTCTTTTCAGCTATTGTCTTTAAATAAGAGACAACTTTAAGATCTTGTAGTTCATTATGTATATCTTTTAAAACCAAAAAGTGCTTATCATTAAAGCCCATAAAGACAAAGCGTTTTAAAAAATCTACTAATGATACTTCATTATCTTGTAAAAATGGATTTTGACCTTGAGCACTTCCATCAAGTCTTGAGTCTATCTCAAAGCCTGAATGACTAAATACATGATAATATGTATCCTTATCAATACTCTTAATAGCATCTTCAATCACATGAAAATCAAAATGATTTATATAGATTATTGGGTGCAATGCTTCAACATATGAGGCTAAAACTTGTGTTGTATTTTCTTTCATTTTTAAACTTCCATGTAATATAGTTCAAATTTATCTGATTTACTGTTGAAGTTAATACCATCTAAAATCACAAATTTATTATTTATATCACCTGCTTCATATGTCTTTGTTCTATCTGTAAGACTTTGTACTATAGCACCATTTGACATGTAAATTAACATATATCTTTTATCTTTATCAGTGCCAATATCATTCCAATAACTCTCAGTGTTACCTTTATAATGCTTTAAATTATCTGAAAGCTCATCTTGAAGGCTTTTCATATCTTTTAATTTTTTGCAGATAAGATCAAACATTATTGCTTTATCTTTATCTGTTTTTGTGTCAAGCAGATCATGTTTATCTTCTATGTCATTAAACAACTCATCTAAAGACTTGTTATCTATCTCAGAATGATATTTTGAAAGATTGCTTTTTATGTTTGATTTATCTAAATATACATAACCTAATAGTATAAATGAACTAGATTCATATTTGGTAATTTCAACTTTCACTAAAGATGAAATATCATCTTCCCCTAAACTTCTAATATAAAGACACTTACTATTATTTAAAAAATAATTTGCAATTTTAGCTTTGACTTCTTCATTATCTTTTTTAAGATCTTGTACAATTATTCTTTTAGGTAAAAAATAATCTCTTAACTCATCTTTCATTAAAGCACATATTAAAGCTAAAGTAGAATGTTTCTTAATTTTATAAAAGAACTCACGTCTATCTAAATATAGAAAATCACCATAATTTTCTATAATCTCATTAAGATTAGCTTTTATAAGTGATATATCATTTGCATTTTCACAAATACCATCCACTAAATGATCATAGCCATCCTTATAGCTTGTTATAATTTTAGATATCTCATTTTTTTGAGCTAATAAAGAAGCATCCTTTTTCTCTTTATCTTTTCTATAATTTATAATCTGCAAATCTTCTTTTATCTTATTTTCATCTGCTTCTATATCAAAAACTTTAATAAGCTCCTTAGCAATTTCAAGACTATCTTTACTAGTTATCTTATTAACCTTTTTTAACTCTTCTTCATAACCACGTACTTCAAGCCACTTATGAAGAAGCTTCTTATCAAAATAATCTAAAATATCCTCTAATGAAAAATGATTTCTTAAATCATCAAGATTTCTAACTGAATAATTATCACAATCTAAGTTAAACTTAATAGTTTTTGCCATTTTAAACACCTTAAAACTATAAATACATATATTAATAAAGACATAGTGTTGTTTTTATATTTTTTTTAATAAAATTTTATCTAAAAAAAAGATAAATTTATTATATTTATAAAAACTTTTGTTAGATAATTATACATTTATATAAATTGTAAAAAGAAAGATAACTATCACAAAAATAGTTTTATTTACATAAAAGATCATAAAAAATCTAAGCAAAAAATATAGTATATGTATATATTTTAGTTTATGGTATTTTTCAATTTGAACTTAAAATAAGACTACCATAGTCCTTGTAATTTTTTTTGTTGTTACTTACAACAAAATAGTTATTTCTTATGTAGAAACAAAGTAACTTGTAAAAGTTCACTTAAATTAAAACGGTACAAATCAGATATCAAAATTTGTGTATTTACTATAAACTCTTACACCTGTGATTATGTATTGAATTAAAAAGATCATCAATTCCAATAGGTTTTAAGTAATAAAAAAACACCGTATTGCTACGATGTTTGTGTCTTAAACTCTTTTTGAATAAAATTTTATAAGTTCTTCTTCAGTTAGTTTAGAACCATATTTAATTTTTACTTCGTCTAGGAAATTGTCTATTACATTAGGGTGATTTTTTAAAAACCACTTAATATGATTCTCAATATATTCAGACCTTATTTTAGAATCATTCAAATTATTTGGAATGCGTTGCATTCTTTCATCAATACTGTCAAAACCTATAAACTCCTCTGCAAATCGCTCTTTTGCCATTTTTATATATTCAGGATTTATATCAATGCCTATACCATTTCTATTTGTTTGCTGACATACTCTAAGTAAAGTACCACTTCCTAAAAAAGGGTCTAAGACATTATCTCCTTCATTAGATGAGGCTAAAATCATTCTTTCATAAAGACCCTCTGGTTTTTGTGTTGGATGTTTTTTTCTATTTTTATTGCAATAATGCATATGAGAAAATTCCCATACATTTCCAGGATTAGCTCCTCTCATATTATTTACAGACCTATAATACTTTTGTGGAACACGAATACTATCTAAATTAAAAGTGAATTTTTTAGGATGTTTTGTAAACATAAGGATATCATCATGCCTTGGAGAAAATCCTCTTGTTTTGCCAATACCTTGAGTGTAGAACCAAGTAATCCAAGAATTAAAATGCATTCCTAATTCTTGTTCTAATATATTGTAGATGTATGATATATATCTCATACCCATAAATACATATATTGTTCCATCATCTTTCAAAACTCTTTTTGCTTCTGTAAGCCATTTTCTCGAAAAATCAAGATACATATCAAATTCTAATTTATCTTTATTGTTTCCATAATCCTTGTTTAAATTATAAGGTGGATCTGTCACAATCAAACTAATGCTTTTATCTTGTATTTTCTTTAACTCAACTAAAGAATTTCCACAGATTATAATTAGTCCTTTATCCATTTATTTTTCTTAGCCTCCCTTATAAAATCGTCAATAGTTCTTCTTGAACTATGCAAATATTTGTTTATTGTAATTATAGAGTATGATTTAGCCCGCCCTTTTGTAAATTAGATGAAATTAACCTTATACATAATATTTTAAATTGCAATATTATTTACATAACCTAATAAGCATAATCTCAAATATTATTTATCATTTAAAGCAAAATTTCACCATATCTATTGCTTTTAATTACTAAGTTATATATTGTCTTTTTGCTATTTGTAAAATACTATAACATTTTCACATTTACACTTATGCTATATAGCATGTGAGTGTCATAGCCACTAGTAAAGACTGCCTCACATTTTACTAATGTTAATAGTGCTATTCTTTTTATATTTATCTATATGCTTTAACTTTATCTTATCCTACCTATTTACAATACCCTTGGTACAAAAATCTGTCACTTGCTTGTAGAGGTAAACTCTGTGCTCAATAAGTACATATTTTTTTGTAATTACTCCGTATTTTTTAGTAACTTTTTAAGCTTGTAGCTTTTTTTTATGTGAGATTTATGTTGTGTCTACACAAGATAGGCACTATGTTTTTTTTAGTAACAACAAGAAAAATCACAAATACTACATAAAAGATAGTGTGTTATTAAATAACAACACAAAATAATCATGCACTTTTTTACTCTAATATGTCTATAAGGTAAATCTTCTTTAAAAAATACATACAGCAAAAAAGAATATTCTTAAAAATTTTTCTTTTAAATCAAGTTATTAATGTTAAAAATTAAAAATACTCTTTATAAAATAGCCTTGCCTTTAAAAACACTTTTTTATTAGAACTATAATTCTAATAAAGCAATACATAAATTGCCTACCTTTAATATTTAGTAATAAAAATGTTTTTTAAATGATTAGCTTAAAAGGAAATTTTTATCCTAAGTTCTAACTTTATAGAGTTATTTTTATATTCACCTTATTACTTTAACTCTGTAAGACTTTATTATTTTTTTGTAAATATAGCTAAAAAGTCTAAATAAAAGCTAATCATTTAAAAACTAAAGTAGTTATGATGCTGTTGTTACTTATAAGACATAGTTATCTATTTTATAGAAACAAAGTAAACATAACATGAAATACTAAAGTTCTCTTTAAATATTTTGTATCTATAGACTTGTATGTATTTTTAATCTTATTTTTGTCTATATGTAATTTGTAAATTAGCTATATAGACTTTAAACATCTCTTCATCCTTAATATTTTTATTAGGTAAAGCTCTTTTAAAGAGATATTTAATGAGATTAACTTGATTTTAAAGTATGTATTAATTATTTGAAGCACAAATAGCTCTTTGATTTTAATTGTTTTTTTATTATAATTTAAGTTAATTTTTTCATTATTTCATGAATTATTTAATTTAAAAAGGAGAATTTATGTCTGTTTCCTATAAAAAACTACTACATCTTTTAGTAGATAAAAATATATCAACAGCAACTCTGTCTAAAAAAGCAAACTTTAGTGCAAATATAATAACTCGTATCAAAAGAGATGAATACATATCTTTAGAAAGTGTTGAAAAAATATGCAAAACATTAAATTGTAAAGTTGATGATATTCTTGATTTTAAAGAAGAGAAAAAAAATGATAAATAAAAATTCTTTAATTTATCCAATGATTAATAATTTGTACGAAGAAGACTGCCTTATTTGTATGAAAAGAATACCTGAAAAATCTATTGATATGATTTTAGCTGATTTGCCTTATGGTATAACTCAAAATAAAGGTGATGTTATATATTGAAAATAACTCTATCTTATACATATCTATTCTCATAACTTATGCATTTGTAAACATCCTTTATTTTTGTGTTATAAACTTATATTGTTATGTAATTTCAGCTCATCACTAAATATTTATATAGTGTATATTTGCAACAATTTTGAGTCATTGTGCTTATTACATTATATATTGGAAATAGCTATTTCTTATGTTGTAAACTAAAAACAATAATACTTGTTGTGATTTTTTGTTACTTAAAAAACACAGTGCCTATCTTGTGCAAAATAACATAAATCTCATATGATTTTTTATAAAAGTTTTAGGCATAATGCTGTTCTTACTTATAAGATATAGTTGTTTTCACTCTATTTTGTAGAAACTAAGTAAATATAGCATGCACTAATGTTTTTATAGATAAAAGTTACATAGCTAAAAAACTCTATCTTATAAAAAAGCAAAACTATATGTAGCTCATGCTATTTTTGTTTTGTTATAAAAATCTTTTAATTGAAAACACTACTTTCTTTTATCTACAAAAGTAAATGTCATATAACATCTAAAGACTAAAAGTAGTCCTTGTGATTTTTGTGTTGTTAATTAAAACAAAATAGTTCAATCTTTGTAAAAAAACAACGTAAATATCACATGAACTCTAAAAGTTAATCTTTATTATTTTTTACAAGATAAGATATTTTTTCTGACTTATGCTTAGATTTATCATAAGGCATCTTCTTTTTACTTTCTACATCAATAAAAACTGCGTCTTCACTTTCAAGTTTAATATTGTGCTTTTTTAAGATTTTATCAAAATCAATAAATGATTTACTTTGCATATACAACCTCATGACTTTAATAATAGAAGAACTAAATTTTATGTATCTATAAATTCCCTTTTAAAAACCTTTTTGCTCAAGAGTAATATATCACTATATTTTTAATTAATCTTATCTAGTATTAGATACTTTACTTAAAAATTTATACACCATATCATATAAATACATATTTATATATATAAAATATCATATAAATAAAGATTTTTTAACAAGAAAAGTAAGTATTTTAAATTTATATTTGATTTTTTTATAAAAATTATCAAAAATAGATTAAACCTTTTATTATTTAATGGGAGTATATAAATATGTTAAAGTCTATCTTACAAATCACACTTTTTGCTTTTATACTTTCTTTGTATAATCAAAGTTTTGCAAGCGTTACCATAGGACTTGACTCTGTAGTTCTTAAAGCTGATCAAAATGGTAACATTAAAGTTAAAATTGGCAAACATCATGACGATGATGACGACGACGATGATGACGATGACGATGATGATTAAATCATCTAAATTTCATACATTATCTAATCAACACTATATAAGGCTCTTTATATGAAAAAATTACTAAGCTCTACAGCTTTAGCTATCTCCCTTATCTTTACATCTTATAATGTATTTGCAAATGATGATATTGACCTAAATACATTAATTGAAAATGCTAAAAAAGATAATAGTGCAGAAAATGAAAGACTTGTTGGTAATCGCTACTTTAATTTAAAACAATACAAAGATGCTTTTATTTGGTATACAAAAGCAGCTGATAAAGGTGATATGATTGCTGAATTTCAAATAGCTAAATTCTTTGAAAAAGGTCTTTATGTTAAAGCAAATAAAGAAACAGCCTTTATCTGGTACAAAAAAGCTGCAGATCATGGTCAAGTAATAGCTCAATACAATGTAGGTCTAGCTTTAGAGCAACAAAATAAAAAAAATGAGGCTTTAAAGTATTATGAAAAAGCAGCAAATCAAGATGATGCCCTCTCTCAATATAAAGTAGCTAAGCTTTTAATGGAAAAAGGTGATGTTACATCTGCCCTCTCTTTTTATGAAAAAGCTGCAAATCAAAACCTACTTGAAGCTATAAAAGAGCTTGGTAATTACTACTATAAAAAAGATGATTTAGTAAATGCCTTTAAATACGCACAAATGGCTGCGATGCAAAATGATTTAGATGGCATTGCTCTAACTGGCTCTATGCTTTATGAAGGTGCAGGTACAGAGAAGAATTTAGATAAGGCTATAGAATATTTAGAAAAAGCTGTAGCTAAAAATCATGTAAATTCTATGATAGATTTAGGAAATTCCTATCTTGAAAAAGGTGAATATCAAAAAGCTTTAGCTGTCTATGAAAAAGCCCTTAAATATAAAGAAGCTAAAAGAGTAGCTCTCTTTAATATAGGTGCTCTTTATTATCAAGGTAAATTAAGTAATTCTCCTCAATATGATAAAGCTTTTTCTTACTTTAAACAAAGTAGCGATCTAAATTATGTATTAGCTATTATGCGTGTAGCTGAAATGTATGAACATGGCCTTGGTGTTACTCAAGATTACACTAAAGCTTTTACCTACTATAAAAATGCTGCTATAAAAGGTTATCCTGATGCTAACTATAATACTTGCGTATTTCTTGTACAAGGCAAAGGAGTTAAAGAAAATCATGATGAGGCTTTAAAATATTGTCAAAAAGCCCGCGATTTAGGTATAAAAGAAGCTAGTTTCTTAATTGGCTCTATTATGCATCTTGATAAGAACTTACCTAAAAATTCTACACAAAGCTTAAAATATTTAGAGGAAGCTGCACAAAATGATGATGCTAATGCTATGTTTATTCTAGGCATGATGCACTACAATGGCGATACTGTGCAAATAGATTTTGCAAAAAGCAAAGAGTATCTACAAAAGGCAGCTGATAAAGGTCATGTAGAAGCTATGTTCTATCTTGCTTTTTTTACTGATCATAAAAAAGGCTATTTAAATGATAGAGCTGCTATGATTTCATATTATGAAAAAGCAGCAAAGTTAAATCACCCTTATGCAAATATGCTCTTAACCTTACATTATGGTAGAGGTCAAGATGTAGAGCGTGATCTCAAAAAAGCTAAAGAGTATGCTAAACGTGGTTGTGATTTAAAAATTAAAGAATGTTGTGACTTTTATAATTTAGCTGAAAAAGATGGCATTTAATTTATACATTGATAAGTAAAAAAATAACCTAAATAAGTTTTTAGGCTTATTTAGGTTATGATAGCTTAAGACTTTCTTATAAAATTATCTAAAAAACTATTTTTTATCACCATCTAGCTCTTTATAAAATTCACAGCTAGTTCTTACACCATTATCACATGCCTTTAAGAAAAATTCTTTTGCTTTTTCTTTATCACCCTTTTCTTCATAGATAAAAGCAATTTCATGTTGTGATTTGCCTACATATTTAGTAGAACTTCCTTTTGTTGCTTTCTCTAAATACTCCATAGCTTTATCTAAATTCTTAGTTGTGCCCTCTCCTTTTGAATACATAACACCAACTTTATATAAAGCTATTTGATCACCACTATTTGCTTGTTGCAATAATGTATTAAAATCTACATTTTCTTTTGCAAAAGCAGAGCTAAAAGAAAAACCTAAAATAAGAGCAGATGCTAATAATGTTTTCTTCATATTGAATATCCTTTTTATCTAAAGTTAGGTAGAACCTTTAACTTAAGTATAGATCTTTTTTATTGTAATGATTTAGACTTTTTATTTTTATTAAACATATTTTTTAAAAAATTAAGTGCTTGTTTTATAATAACTTTTATAGTTGTTGAATAATTTTATCACTTTTATTTTGTGTACACTTTTATAAAGATAAAGTAAAGTTTAACTTTATAAAAGTAATTAAAGCCTATAGTCTTAAATAAAAAACTATGTTTTAAATTGGCATAAGAAAATTAAAATATTTTAAAGATCTAGATTAGATAATATTACTTACACCCCTACTTTAAATAAAGTATAAGTGATATAGTTTTGAAGTACTTCCACTTTTTATACTCTTACTTAAAGAAAATAGTTATTTTTACTAGAAAAAAGTAAATGTCATATGAACTTTTATAGTCCTTGTGATTTTGTGTTCTTACTTAAACAACATAGTTCAACCTTTATAGAAAGAACGTAAAGTTCACATGAACTAACAAAGTAAATATACATAAACTAATTTCCTTTAGATTTTTTTTAAGTACAAAATTAGTTTTATGAATAAGATAGTCATATTTATATTTTCTACATAAGAGTAAGTCTTTTGTAACTAACAATATAATAAGTATGAGCTAAAGTTATAGGCTTGTCTTTATAAAATGAACTTAATTACTTATGAAAACAAGTCTATCTTATATATAGCTTCATAAAGAAATATGTTTTTATATTATACAAAATTATTTATATGTATAATAAAGCTAAAATTTATATCTAAAATTAAAATAAGAGTCTATATTTTTTATATTTGAAGTTTTTTTAGATTTTTTTATAAATTTTTTTAAAGATAATTCTTTGCATAACGATATATAGGCATAAGTTAAAAAAATAGATTTTAAGAAAAAAAAGAGGCATACAAAATGGCACTTTATGTAAATACAAACGTAAGCTCACTAAATGGTAGAAATAAGCTATCAAACGCTACAAATAGCTTAAATACAACATATCAAAGACTATCATCTGGCCTTCGTATTAATAGTGCTAAAGATGATGCTGCAGGCTTACAAATATCAGATATATTAACTACACAAATCAATGGCTTAAACCAAGGAAATCGCAATACCTCAGATGGCATAGCACTTCTTCAAACAATGGAAGGAGCTATGGATGAAATGACAAATATGCTTCAACGTATGCGTACTTTAGCTGTACAATCAGCTAATGGTACAAATACAAATGCAGATCGTGCTGCTATTTCAGCTGAGTCTGATCAACTAGCACAAGAAATTACACGTATTGCAAATCAAACAACCTTTGGTGGTCATAAAATTTTAGTATCAGTAGATAATAAAAAAAATGATTCTTTAATTTTATCAGGTCCAAATGGTTTAAAAGCAGGTGTAACATTCCAAGTTGGTGCAAATACAGGTGATTCTTTAGTATTAAAAGTTGAGTCAAGAGGATATACACTATCTAAAATGCTTGATATAGCTAAAGTAGCAAAAGAAGGCATTAAAAAGAATGGTGCAGCAGCAGGTGCAGGTGGTGTAGGTGAAGGTATTGCATTTGCTTTATCATTAGCTTCCTCAGCACAAGCAGCAATTAAAGGTATTGATGATGTTATAGC
>JARHZF010000135.1 GCA_029258325.1 Anaerobiospirillum sp.
AGTAAAGCATCAATACTTTATGTCACAAGGACAAAAAGTAGGTATTGAGCGTCTTTTTAAAGAGGATGGTTCTATTAGTCAAGAAATTCATTATAAAAATGGTTTTAAAAATGGGCCTTATACCATATACAATGACTCTGGTAGTGTTTTAAAATTATCTAATTATAAAGATGACTCTTTAGATGGCGTCTGTCAGCAATATAATGAGATAGGAATCTTAAAGAGTGAGAGTTTTTATAAAGATGGAGCTGAAGTCTTATATAAAACTTATGATGACTTAGAGAAGATTTTAACTATTACAGAGCTTAAAGATGGTATTAAAGATGGTTTTAGCATAGATTTTTATGATGATGGTAAAACTATAAAAACAATATCTTTATATAAAGATGGTGATTTAAAAGAGAAGAGTGATTTTAAAGAAGACAGCTCTGTTAAAGAGAGTTTTATTTATGAAAATGGCGTTGAAAGACGTGTTCAATCAAATAGTTTAAATGGTAAGAATTTAGAATTACTTGAAAATGATTTCTTCTTTCATTAATTAGTTAATCTAAATAAGATTTGATGTATTAATGTGAGATTTATGTTGTTTTTACATAAAAAGAACTATTTTTAAGTAAGAACAAATTACAATTAGTTTTTAATGTTAAAACTACAGATAAAAACACATCTGTAGTTTTTTATTTTAAGATATTGCATAGTGTATAGATCTATATATTTTCATATTTTTATATCTCATCTTTTTATATAAAGTTTTTGTATATAAAAAGATGAAAAGTGCTAACTTTTACAAATGGTAGTATAACTGCATTTTTTAAAGCTTATATAACTTTAAATAATGTGTTTTGTGGTAATGTTTTATTTAATTAGTTTTTAGGAGCCATTTTATGAGGCATACCATTGCTATCACCTCTAACGTGACCTAGATTGCCTTTATCATCAATTTGATAAGCCTGACCAAAGCCTTTTACATAACGACCTTCTTTAAAAGTAATTTTTAGTAGGTGGAAGTCATCCATAGTACGTACTTGAGCCATACCTGCAATTTTACCTACACGCTCTTCAAAGCTATCAAATACTTGATTATAGAAGTCACTACGAGGTAAAAATTCTACATTTACATCATAGGTAACACGTTTTCTTGCAAGAAGAGTTTTTGCTTTAGTTTCATCTTCAATAAACATAATTTGTACAGATTCTTTATTATCTTTTAGATGTTGACAATGAGGAGCTACCTCACTTACAAAAAGATAGTAGTCACCTTGATATCTAAGAAGAGGGGAGTAGCTTACATGAGGCTTATTATCTTTAGATAAAGTTGCAAGTAAAACTGTATTAAATTCATCTTTAAAAGAGTCAACTTCATCTTTTATTTGATCATTCTTTTTACTAATAGTACTGCAAAGAGCAATAATAGCGTCTTTATAATCTTTTGCCTCTGTTTTAGTTGGAAAAGGTGCAAATACTTCTTTACCTTCAGATTGAATATACATACCATCTTCAGTTACATTAGTAAGAGTAGCTGCTTTTGCCTCAAAACCACCATAATGTTTAACTAAGCCTAATAGCTCTGCTAAATGATGTTCATTCATATGTTCTAAAATAATAGAAAGATTCATTTATAATTCCTTAATTATTAATAAAGAGATGCTATAGTATCATATTTTTTAACAGTATTATTGATAAATATTTTTATATTAAAAATTTTTTACAAAAAATTATTTTAAATTAAGGATAAAAATGATTAAATAAAGATACTTTAATTTTATTAAACAAAATAAGTGAAAAATTATAAATATATCTTGGCTATTTTAATATTATAAATATTATATTAAGTAATATAGTATATTAGATGTATAGCTAAAGATAGTTTTTTAGTAAAAAATCAGTGCTAAAAATATGATTAAATAGGCTTAATTTGTTATTAAGTATCTGAATTTATAATAAAAATGATTTTATACATATTTAAAGTGAATTTATAAAGTCTAGTTTTTAAATAGACTATAAATAGTTAGAGCTTATTTTTTGTCTTCTTTATTTGATTCTTTGCATCTTAAAGCTCTAACATTATATTGATAATTATGTAAGTTAGCCTCATTAAATACATAACCATTACTACACTTTGCTGATATTAATGAGCCATTATTATATTCAAGAGTTATGAAATTAAAACTATTTTTCTTATAAAAAACTCTATTGCCATGCATTTTACCTAATTTAAAGGTTGTTTTTTCAATTAAAAATCCATCTTCATCATAAAAAAGAAGATCGCCATCAATAAGACCTCTATTTAAATTCTTTTTATATTTAATATTACCATTATCATAATATTCAATAAGAGGACCTGATAGTTTGTCATTATCATACTTACCCTCAACTCTTATTTGACCATTTATAAAATATTCACGAAAAAGACCTTTTCTAATTCCATGCTCAAAAAACACTTCTTTTTCTATTTGTCCATTTTGATAATAGGTAATTTCATGACCATCTTTCCAACCTTCTTTATAGTTACAAAGAACTTTCAAATCACCATTTTCATAATATTCTTTATCAATACCTTGCAATAGATCATTATAAAAATTGCCCTTTATATGTAGAGCTCCACTTTTATAATAAACTTTATAAATACCTTGTTTAATACCATCAATAAAATTGATTTCTTCAAATTTATTATTTTCTTTATCAAGATGATATCTAATAAAAGGACCATCAACTACACCTTTTACAAGATTAACAGAGCGGGATATATTACCATTTTCTGTATAAAGGGTAGATTTACCATTTAGTTCACCATCTTTAAAGGATACAACAGATTTTAGAACGTTATTATTATAATAATCAAAGGATGTGCAACCATCTATAATATCTTGAGTAGATGAGCATTCTTTTGATAGAAGTTTTTTATTATTTTTTTCAATATGAGAGTTATATCTATTATAGAAAATAGGGTCTATATCTAAGATATTATCGTTATAGTGATATTCATAGATAATATTACCTCTTGTATTTAATTTAACAGCATAACCATTACGTTTTGCATTTTTAAAGGTAATTATAAAAGAAAGTCTTTTACTAAAATCATATTTATAGTGCGAGCAACCATCTAAAAAATCCTGAAAATTTTTACATTTTTTTAGAGGAAATATTTGACTACCATCTTCTGCAAAGACTTCAATAGATTTTAGATCATCATTTTTATATTGAAGTTTTCTATGAATACTTCCATTATTGTAGTATCTAAAATAATTACCATGAAGTTGACCATCTTTATAATTTGCAAGTATAGTCATTTTTCCATGTATATTAAATCTTTTAGCCTCACCATCTAAAAGACCATTTTTATAGTATTTAACACTGCTAAGTTGACCTGATCTATTATATTGTTTAGAAAGGCCATTTAAAATGCCATTATTATAATGATCAACAGATGTTAATCTATTATGTAGATATAATTTATGTATACCTTGTTTTAAAAACTTTTTATAAACACCCTCAAAGATTAAGTTACCATTAGGGCTATATACGCGAGAGTAGCAACCTTGATCTTTATCAATATTAATAATACAAGGTCTATAAGTAGAGAGGTCAATATCTTCTTGTTCAAGATTTTCTTGCTTAATATCTTCTTGTTCATTTTGCTCTATATTTTCATTAGCATTAACAATATCATCTGCATAAGATATATTTACCTCAAAGAAGTACATGCAAAAAGATAATATTATTAATAAGAATTTATAGTGTTTCATAAAATGAATATCATAGTAAAACAATCCTTATATTTTAACAAAAAAAACGTGTACTTTATATTGACCTATATTGCAAATATAATTTTTATTTTAATTATGCACAATAAATTAAAGTAGTTTAGGGAGAATTACTTTGTTTTTACATAAAAAAAGAACTAAATAACAATAAAAAAAACACAATAGCTTTTATGATGTTTTATATAATTTTTTATTGCGTATATCTTGATTAAGATTAGTTAGTTAAACACTTTTAACTGTATTGTATAGTGATATAGAAAACAAATTATAAATAGTAATAACAAAGAATAAGTATTATTAAAAAAAACATAAGATACTAAAAATCTAAGTAGATTTTACTTAAAAATGTGTTTAAGATCACACTCACAAATTTAGATTAATAATTTTAAGCATAAAAATTATTAGGAGATAGTATGAGTTTTTCTCAAATAGTAACACAGATGTGTATTCTCTTTTTTTTAATTATAGTAGGTTATGTAATTAGCAAATTAAAAATTGTAGATGAGCATTTTGATAGAATGTTTGGTCGTTTAATTTTATATGTTTGTGCTCCTGCTATTATTATAGCATCAGCTTTTTCTGAAGATGTCCCTAAAAAAGAAGATATATTACCTGTTTTAATTGCAGGCACATGTATGTATTTATTAATGTTAATAAGCTCATTTGTTTTTGTTAAAGTTTTTAAGATAAATACTTATGAAAGTGGCATATATAAGTTTATGTTATGTTTTGGCAATATAAACTTTATAGGTTTTCCTGTGGTAGGTTCAATCTTTGGTGCTTATGCTATTTTTTATGCAAGTATACTATGTATTCCTTTTAATTTATTATGTTTTACTATAGGCAATGCTTTTATAAAAAGTGCAAATGGCGATTCTAAAATAGAATTTAAGTTAAAGCATTTATTTTCACCATGTTTAATTGGTACTTATATAGCTATTTTATTAGTTGTTGCAGATATACATGTTGATAAAGCAATATCTACCTCTATTACTCTTTTAGGTTCAATTACAATACCAGGTGCTTTATTACTTATAGGTACAGCTCTATCAAGAATAGACATTATAAAGATGTTAACTAATGTTAAGATTTATATTATGGCTACTTTTAAAATGTTTTTAATTCCTCTTTTGTTTTATTTTCTAGCAAGCTTAATAGGTCTTGATATGAAATATACAAAGGTTATAACATTATTATGTGCTATGCCTGTTGCAACATATGGAACAATGTTATGTTTAAATTATGGTGTTGATACTAAGACTATATCTCAAGGTACTTTTATATCTACATCATTTGCCATATTTTCAATACCTCTTTTATGTTTAATAATTTAGATGATAAATTTATACTTTTTATGAAAAAAAGTTTAAAAAATTTTTTGAATAAAAAAATAAAATTTTATTTTATTAACAAGGTTAAATAAACTTAAAAAATCTTGAAAAAATTTAATATAGATATATTATTTTTTATAGGATATAGCACTAAAGTTTATGTTTTTATGTGTTTTGTTGCTAAAAATTTGCGAGATAAGTCACAAGTTTTTAGCATAAATATATAATTCTTTCATAGTTTTTTTTTAAAGAGGTTTAAAGTGTCTAATAAATATAAAACACTTATAGGATCCTTATTAATCTTAGCAGTTTTAGGATCTGTATATGCATGGTCTTTATTCAATAAACCACTTGCAGAACACTTTCAAACAGATATTTCACAAGTTGCATTCACCTTTGGTGTAATGTCATTAGCACTTGCTGTAGGTGCATCTGTTGCAGGTTTTTTAAAGTTAAGAATAGGTATTACTAATGTAGTAATTCTATCTGCTGTTTTAGTGGGTTCAGGTCTTATTATTGCAGCCTTTGCTCCTAATACTATATTTTTATATTTATCAGCAGGTGTCCTCTTAGGTCTTGGTGATGGCTTAGGTTACATGGTTGTTTTAACAAACTGTGTAAGATTTTTCCCAGAGCGTAAAGGTTTAGTTTCAGCACTATCTATTGGTGCCTATGGTGGTGGCTCTTTATTATTTAAGTATATTGATAGTTATTTAATAGCAGAAAGTGGTCTTCAAGTTACTTTATTAGTATGGGGTTTAATTGCAACAATTATTATTGCTTTTGGTGCAATGCTTACCTATGACTCTATAAATGCTATAAAGCAAGTACAAAGAGACAACAAGAATGTACGTGAATTTGACTTAAAGATTTCAATCAAATTTAAGCAATATTGGTATTTAACCATTATGTTCTTTATTGATTGTATGTGTGGTCTATATGTAATTGGTGTTGTATCAGATATTGGTACATCTTTATTAAATCTACCATATGAAGATGCAGCAACAGCTGTTGCAGTTGTAGCAATTGCTAATATTTCAGGTAGACTTGTAATGGGTGTTTTATCAGACAAATTACCTCGTATTAGATTAATTACTTTTGATCAAGTTTTATCTTTAATTGCTCTTTTATTAATCTTAATTATTGAGAACAATCAATACATCTACTATAGTGCAGTTGCATTAATAGCATTCTCATTTGGTGGTACTTTAACAATTTATCCATCAATTATTTCCGATTACTTTGGTTTAAAGAACTTTGCTAAAAACTATGGTCTTTTATATTTAGGTTTTGGTTTTGGTTCTCTATCTGGTTCTATTATTGGTCTAGTTTTAGGTTCATTTACAGCAACATTTGTAGTAATTGCAGCTTTAGTTGTAGTAGCTATTGTGGTATCACTTTTAGTTAAGACACCAAGCTTAAAAGAAACAGATGCTGTATTTAAGAAAGCTAAAGAAGATGAAATTCGTAGTGAAGAAAATGCACGAGAAAAGGAACGTGAGTTAGAAGAGAAAGAAAAAGAAGTTTTAGAAAAAGCTAAAGCTATTAGTCAAGAATATGCAGAAAAAGATAAAAAACTACAAAGTCAAACTAAGGACATAGAAAAAGATAAATTACAAGTTGACTAAAAGATAAAGCCTCACTTTTGTGGGGCTTTTGCATAGTATGAATTATAGAAAATGATATAACATTTATTTTTGTAAATATATTCTTTACTGCTTAAACTCACATTGTACAAGTTAGATACCTAAATTGATTCATTTAATATAATCACTAACATATGTAAAAGGTCACAGTAAATCTCTTCTTATAAAGAAAATAGTAAAAATATAAAGAATATAGAAAAGATAAAAAGATAAGTGTAATCCTATTAAGATAGAAAGCCTAACTTCAGTAAGGCTTTCTTATTATAGTATTAACTAATACAATTATTTATATCATAAGGTGGTGTTGCACCATCTTTAGTACAAATAAAGGCAGCAAGTTTATTTGCTCTTATATGAGCTTCTTCTAAAGAGTAGCCTTTGAGCATTGATGCTATAAAACAAGCTGTAAAAGAGTCACCTGCACCAACAGTATCTTTAATTTCTACTTTAAGACTTTCTTTTATAGATATCATATCTTTATAGAAGATAGTTGAATTAATAGAGCCTTTAGTAAAGATAAATATAGATATACCTTTAGTTTTTAAATAATTATAAAAGTCATGTTCATCTTGTGCTTTTGGGCAGAGCATAGGAATTAAAAGAGCAAGTTCATCTTCATTACATTTAAAGACATCTGTATATTTTAGGCATTCTAAAATAAGTTCTTTTGAGTAGAAGTTTTGTCTTATATTAATATCAAAGATTTTAATACTATCTTTTTCGTTTAATTTATCTAATATTTTAAAAACACAATCTTTTGTTTCTTTCTCTCTAAGAGCAAGAGATCCAAAGCAAATAATATTAGCATTATTTGCAATAAGATCTACATATTTATCATAGTGTATATAGTCATAAGAACTATCTTTTGAGAAAGTATAATTAGCAATACCATCTTTATCTAAGGTTATATTAACAAAAGCAGTTTTAGCATCTACTCTTTGTAGTAGGGCTATAATACCTTTTGTTGCTATTTGATATGAAGCATCATCACCATCTGCATCACGACCAATAGCAGAAATTAAAGTGCTATCAATACCATTTTGTTTCATGTGATAACAAAAGTTACAAGGTGCACCGCCTAATACTTTTTTATCTACAAAAGTATCAAATAAAACCTCACCAAAGCCAATAGCTTTTAGTTCTTTATCCTTAAATTTAAAAAAATCTAGCATAAAGTATCCTCTTTAAAAATTAAAGTTTTTTTACACTATTTCTAATTCTAAGATTAGGGTTTATATAAAAATGTTTAGGTCCATCTTTATTTTCTCCATTTATTCTATCAATAAGTAGAGATATAGCTTTTTGACTTATTTGTCTTTTAGATTTTCTAATAGTGGTAATAGATGGAGTATAAAAAGACATCCAATCTATATCACCATAAGATATTAAAGAAATATCTTCATATATTTTTAGATTTTTTTGATTTATTGCGTATAAAAGACCTGATGTTATAGAGTCACATGCTGCAATAATAGCTGTAGGGCGTTTACTTTTATCTATAGCTAATATTTGATTAAAAGCTTCAAAAGCACCTAGATATAATTCTTCGCAAGATATTGCATTAATTTCAATAGTTTGAATACTATTTCCATATTTTTCAATTATTTTTAATTGATCTAAAAAAGGATTTACATAATGGGAACCTGTAATAAAGGCAATTTTATTATGACCATTTTCCTTTAAATGTTTATAGGCAAGATCAAGTCCTATAACATTATTTGTACATACGCAATCAAAAGGTGAATTTTCTAAATCTCTATCTATTAAGATAAGAGGTTTATTATTTAAAAGAGGAAGTAAATCATTATAATTTCTATGAGTAGGTATAGCTAAGATGCCACTAATATTTAAAGTAGCCCATTGTTGCAAGATATTTTTTTCAATAGCTATTTGTTCATCTGTTGCAGCAATAACAGGAATTAAATCATTAGCATAAGCATATTTTTGAATTATATTAACTAAGCTTGAAAAGTATGAGTTACTAATAGTAGGTACAAGTATACCTATATATTTTCTTTTTTCTTGTAGATCGTGATCTTCTAAATAGCCAGTTTCATCAGCAAGAGCAAGAACCTTTTTTCTTGTTTTAGGTGATACTAGATGAGGTTTTTTAATAGCTCTTGAAACTGTAGATGGTGACAAGTTAAGCATTTGAGCTATTTGACTTATATTTGCCATAACAAATAACACCAAAAAATATAAATTAAAAAAAATCAGGAAATTCTATATAAGCTTTTATATATTGTAAATGATATAAATCACATTTTGTTATTTTAACTTTAGAAAAGTAAAATAATACATTGTTTATAGTTAGTAAATAAGTTATTAATTTTTAAAAGATAAATATTTTAATAAATCAAATTTTAAGATCTAATACAAAGTACATCTATATAAAAATGTGACATAGATGTACTTTTTTCTTTAAATAGATCTTTTATAAAGTTCTTTTAAAGTAGGTGTATTTGTTGAGAAGACATCTTTTATTTGAGCTAAAAAGAGTTCAGCTGTAGCTACAGAGTCAGCTAAAGCATTATGAGCTACATAAGATGGCAGATTTCTTCTTTGTCTTATATTAGATAGGGTAAAATCTTTAATATCAGTATATCTACTAACTAAAGAGCGTTCTATCTTTAAAGTATCTAAGAATATTAAAGGCAAGTCTTTTTCATGTTTAATATTAAGAGCTTTTAAAATAAAGGACTTCTCAATAACTTTAGCGTGGCATAAAACTATTTTACCTGCAAGGAAATTAACTAAAGATGATATAGCCTCGTATTCATCAATACCATTCATTAAAGCTTCAGGTGTTATTTGATTAATAACAGCAGAGTTGCCTTTTATTTTATCCATTGCATTAATATATTGATGTTTAGCAGAGGAAAAATCTATATGACCTTTTTCAATAGTTACAAAGCCAAGAGATAGTATGCAGTCTTTATTAAAATCAAGACCTGTAGTCTCAAAATCTAGTGAGACTACATCGCATTCTTTTATATTAGTATTATATGAAAGCATAGGAGTTTCATATAATGTTTTTAATCTCTCATCATAATTATGATTACTAAGGTTATATAATCTCCTTTTCTCAAGTTTTTCTATTTCATTTAAAAATATTGAAAAAAGACCCATTGTTATTTTCCTATAAAGATAAAGGATGCAGCTTCTTGTTGTTTAGCAATAATTCTAAAAGCATCTTTTAAATGATTTTTTTCAAATTGACTTAAAAGTTCAGGAGCGATTTTATTAGATATTTCCTCGCCTTTTTCAAGGGCTTTTAATTGATGAGAAAATCTGACGCCATCTATATATTTATAAGCTTCTGTAAGTTCAATTAAATCATTATCACCAAGTTTACCATGAGCATTAGCCTCATGTAATCTTGATATAGTATCTGTAGCTATAGATTTGCAAGTAAGGGCGTAGACACGAGCTAATTCAACAACTAAGTTAATAGCTTGTTTTTTAATATCAAAGTAAGGTCTATTTTCACCATCTTTAGTTAGCACAAATTGTCTAAACATACCAAGGGGAGGGCTTACTGATAATGTTGATGCACCCATAGTAGCAATAAAGCGAGAATTTTCAGATGCTTTTTGTACCATATGTTTTTTAAGTTTAGCGACTAAAAATTCATCACCTAGCATATAACGCATATCTAAAAATACAATAATATCTAAAATATCTTTAGGATTTGTAGATGCTGTCCACTTATTAAAGTATTCCTCCCAAGTATTATAGGATACGCACCATTTATCATTGCAAGCCATATAATTACCCTCACAAAGTGTATAGCCACATTTATCAAGGGTTTGACATGCAAATGTTGTTACATCTTTAAAGTATTGACGTTCTTTTTCATCAAGTTCACGTTCAAGGATAATAGCATTATCTTGATCTGACATAAAGTGAACTTCATTACGAGCAAGAGATCCTGCAACTATAAGGGCAAATTGGCAAGGTGGTGTACCATATTTTTCTAAAGCTATTTTAAAGATTTGTTTATAAAAAGCGTCAGATAATTTTGACATCACCAATTCTACAGAAGATGGATCTGCATTTGAGTCAACTAAGGTTCTAAAGATTTCAATTTTATGTTTAGATAATTCTATTAATTTATCAATATCTTTAGTTTTATTTATTTTTTTAATTAAATAAATAGATTGTAATTGAGAGTTTTGTAGTAATTGTTTGGTATCAATAGCACCTAATATTTTTTCAGATGCAGATATTATAGGTACTGATTTAATATTGTAGGAGACCATAGTTTCAAATGCAGTGTATAAAGTATCATTTTCATTTATAGTAACTACATTTGATGTCATGATAGTGCTTACTTTATTTTTAACATCTAAAGCTTTAGCCACTACACGCAAAGCCAGATCTGATTTTGTAACAATACCAATAGCTTTTTCATTTTCATCAACTACAACGCAAATTTGGGCATCTTTTTTACCAATTTCAATTGCACATTCTTCAATTGTGGTATCTAAATTTGCAATAGCAATGCTATCAAGTCTTACATCTTTAATTTTTTGAGTAAAAATCTTATTTAGTTTAGATGTTTTATAGATATGAGTTGAGGAGAGGCGAACCCATTCAGCTGTAGCGAAGTATTCAGATACGTATTTATTTTTAGATTTTATAAAATCTAATATTTGTTTATTAACAAGGTATAAAAGAGAATTTTCAAGGAATTTTACAGTGTAATCAGATACACCTTGTTTATTTAATTGAGTATAACCAAAGGAGTCTCCTACACCAAGTCTTGATCTTAATGTACCATCTTTATTAATTTGTTCAACAGCACCAGATCTAATCATATAAAGACCACAAGAGCAGAGATCTTCATCTTTTAATTCATCATCAGTTGAAAAGTAAAATATTTTAATTGAGGCTGCAAGGGCATCTTTTTCAAGGGGTGATAGTTGAGAAAAAGGTGGAGTATGATCAATAAAGTCGTATATATTAGGAAGTAGTGATTGATCCATATAATAACTCCTATATTAAAGTAAAATAGAACTTGTGATTTTTCTTGTTGTTACTTAAACACCATAGTGTCTATCTTGTGTAGAAACAATATAAATATCACATGAACCATGTAAAATCTAAGTTTAAAGAGATTATAAGACATAGAAGAAAAAAATAGCATATAAAATGAGAATAAAACTGTATTTTTGTTTATATGATCAAAAAAAATCAAATTATTTTTAAAGTTTTGTTTATTAAAAAAAATATTTTATTTTGCATCTAGATGTGTGTAGTTTATGCAAGTAAAAAAGGCATTAATTTTGTGTATTTATATACTTTAGTCAGTATTTTGTTTAAATATATAGATAAAAAAAAGGGACAACTAAAAGTCATCCCTTATAAATTTTTTAAAGATTATTAATTATCAAATTTTGTAGTGCTTGAGCTTTCTTTGTAAGTAACTTCACTTGCAAAGGAGAGGCCACCTGCTTTATTTGAGTGTTCATAAGGCATACCATCATCAAATGCACGAGCATTATTTGAGGCAACAAAGCTTAATTGATAATTTAAAGGCTCTGATATTGTATCTATGCTTGCTGTATTAGTAGCATGAGATAAAGATGCAATCTTATCTGAGTGTTCATAAGCTATACCCTCATCAAAGTCACGAGCTAAAGTTTCATTACTAAAGTTTACATTAAAGTCATAACCTTGACCTTTTTGTGCATCAGTATAGACAGTCTTTTTAGCTTGATAGTACTTAGCAGGTTTAGTAGGCTCAAAAAATTGCATAGGGCTTACATTTCTTGCTTTTTCATATAGTTTTGCTTGTAGCTCAACAATAGGAATAATAGGAGCTTTTTCCTTTTTAGCTTGATATACATGATTATCTTGTTCTTTTTCATGTACAGGAGCTTTAGTTTGAATTTGCTCTATATTGTCATGATGTAAGTTAGCTTTTTGTTGATATACAACAGAGTTAATTTTCTCTTCTTGAGTATCAACAATAGTAGGGGTATTTCTACCTTTTGCAACTCTCTTTACCTTATCTTTAGCTAAAGTATTAGGATTTTGAGTTGTTAGCAATTGTTCTTCAAATTTTTGAGTAACTTTCTTTGAAATTTTTGCTTTATTTACATCACGATTTTTATTATTAGCCTTTAAAGCAAGATCTTTATCTTTCTCTAAACGCTCAGAGCGTTCGCCTTTATCTTGGCGTTTATTGCGTTGAGCATTTTGATTTTTCTTATTAAGGTTTTGTTTATTATCACGCTTATTATTAGGGCGTGTATTTTTCTTTTTATTATCAGATTGAGCTTTATTATTGCTATCATCTTGAAATAAAGAGAATAAACCTTTAAAGAATCTAGAGATAAGAGAAGGCTCATTTTTATTAGCCTTTTTAGCATTATCTTTGAGGCTTGGTGTAGGTTTTGGACCTTGAGCTATAGTATTTATAATCTCAGTATCTACAGCAGGAGCGTCAAAAGAGTTTGCTTGGGGACTTTTGCTAATTTGCTTTTGTATAAGAGAGTCCTGTATGTTGCGACGAGCAATTTTATTTCTCTCATCTAAAAGTTCAGCTGCACTTACAGCATTTGGACCTTGATTATTATAGATGTGAGAAACCTCATACTCAGATGGCATCATATGTTGATCAGGAATAATAGTGATCTTTATAGTATGACGCTTTTCTATATCAGATAGCATATTTCTCTTTTCATTTAAGATGAAAGTAGCTACTTCTACAGGAACTGTAGCAAATATATCACCTGTATTATCTTTATGAGCTTCTTCTTCTATAAGACGCAAAATAGACAAAGCTAAAGAAGAGGTATCACGTACTGTACCTTGACCTTGACACATAGGGCAGACATGGGATGAAGACTCCTCAAGTGATGGTCTTAATCTTTGTCTTGATAGCTCTAAAAGACCAAATCTTGATATTCTTGAAAATTGAATACGTGCTCTATCTTGACGTACAGCATCACGCATTCTATTTTCAATTTCTCTTTGATTTTTAATAGGGGTCATATCAATAAAGTCAATTACAATAAGACCACCTACGTCACGAAGACGTAATTGTCTTGCAATTTCCTCTGCAGCCTCTATATTAGTTTGTAGAGCAGTTTCTTCTATATCACCACCACGAGTTGCCTTAGCTGAGTTTACATCAATTGAAGTTAGAGCTTCTGTTGGATCTATAACAATAGCACCACCTGATGGAAGTCTTACTTCACGTTGATATGCAGATTCAATTTGGCTTTCTATTTGATATTTTGAAAATAGAGGAATATCACCTGTATATAGATGTACTCTTTGAGTAAATTCAGGTCTTACAAGTTCTATATGACCTTTAATTTGATTAAATACATCTTTGTGATCTACTATAATTTCAGAAATATCAGGGCGTAGATAATCACGAATAGCACGTAATGAGATATTTGATTCTTGATGAATTAAAAAAGGAGCTTTACGAGAAGATGCTGCGTGTTTAATCATCTCCCAAAGTTTTGTAAGGATTGATAAGTCCCAACAAAGTTCTTCAGAGCTTTTACCCACACCTGCTGTTCTTACAATAACACCCATACCTTGAGGTATTTCAATACCTTCAAGAGCTTGTTTTAGTTCATTACGTTCTTCACCTTCAATACGGCGAGAAATACCGCCTGCTCTTGGGTTATTTGGCATAAGAACTAAATAGCTACCAGCTAGTGATACATAGGTAGTAAGAGCTGCACCTTTTTGACCACGCTCTTCTTTTTCAATTTGAACAATAACTTCCTGACCTTCTCTTATATATTGTTTTAAAGAGGCATGATCAGAAAAGTTAGTACCCTCAGGGAAATATTCACGAGCAATTTCTTTAATAGGTAAAAAACCATGACGTTCAACACCATAGTCAACAAAAGCAGCCTCAAGTGATGGCTCAACTCTTGTAATAGTACCTTTATAGATATTAGCTTTTTTATTTGCGTGTTGAGGGGATTCAATGTCTAGGTCATATAATTTTTGACCATCGACAAGAGCTACGCGAATCTCTTCTTCTTGAGTCGCATTAATTAACATTCTTTTCACGTGAAAAGATCCTATGAAAAAAAGCAATGATTTAATTTAAATAAAACGCAAAATATTATTTAATAAAATATTAAGGTAATTTTTAAGCATTGCATGTTTAAGTTTCAACGTAATATCTGACGCTCCTTATCTCTAAGAGGTGGGGTCAAAATATTACACCGTAGTTAGATCTTTATCTTTTAAGTTTTTATATAAAAATAAATAAAGGAAAAACATAAGAAAAACACTTATGTATTAAGTTAAAAGACGCAAAGGCATCCCTTTGCAGATCGTCCTACTTAGATAAAAACTTGGAACCATGATGACAGCGGTTACCGAAATTTTGCTCTATATTATCTTTATTTTTAGCAAAATAAACAAGGGATATTTAAAAAGCTAGCTTAAATTAACACTTTTTGTGCTTTATTTTCTTTTATTTATAAAAATAGCTTAAGTTTAACTTACATATAGAATAAGTTTTTTTCTTGTTCCTATATGTTAAAATAATAAATCATATAAAGTATAAAGTATGTAGGTATTTTTTGTGAGTGTTAATAAAAAAGAAGAAAAAGCTTTACAGGTTTCATATAAAAAAGCAACTTTTGATGATGAAAATCAACGTTTAGATAATTATTTAGCAAGAACATTAAAAGGTGTACCTCGTTCTATGATTTATAGAATTTTAAGACGAGGAGAGGTTCGTGTTAATAAAAAGAGAGTATCACCATCTTATAAGTTAAGAGTAGGTGATGAGATAAGAATACCACCTGTGCGTGTAAGCACAGGACCTGTAACTATTCCAAGTTCTAATTTACAACTAGTAAAAGACTTAAAGGACAGAATACTCTATGAAAATGAGCTTTTAATGGTTGTTGATAAACCTGCAGGTCTTGCAGCTCATGGTGGTTCTGGTATTGATTTTGGTCTTATTGAGGCTATACGTGCCCTTTATCCACATGAGCCTTTTTTAGAGCTTGCTCATAGACTTGATAGAGAGACATCAGGTGCTTTAATTATTGCTAAAAGACGTTCTGCTTTAAGAAATTTACATGAGCAATTTCGTGAGCGTGTAGTTAAAAAGAGATATTTAACTTTAGTGCCAGGTAAATGGGATAGACGTGTAAAGTTAATTGATGTTCCTTTAATTAGAAATGAACTTCAATCAGGCGAACGTATGGTTTTAGTTAATTTTAAAGATGGTGCTCCATCTGCTACAGGTTTTGATATTGAGGAAGTATTAGATAATGCAACCTTAGTTGCAGCTATGCCTCATACAGGTCGTACCCATCAAATTAGAGTACATTGTGCTTATGCAAAACATCCTGTAGGTAATGATACTAAATATGGTGATAAAGCATTTAATAAAAGATTAAATGATCTTGGTTTAAATCGTATGTTTTTACATGCATATAGAATTACTTTTATAGATCCAAAAGATAATAATCTTGTAAAAGTAGTAGCTCCATTACCTAAAGAATTAGCTTTAGCTGTAGAAAAGTTAAGATTAAAAAAGGATTAAATATGGACTTTACAAAAGGTAAAAGAGATATTTTTGAAACCTCTAAATTATCTTCATTTAAAGATGAGATAAAAGCATGTGTTTTTGATTTAGATGGTACACTTGTAGATAGTATAGGACAAATAGTTGCATGTACTAAAGAGGCTTTTAAACAATTAGATTTAGCCATACCAAATGATAAGGATATACAATCTATAATTGGTAAATCACTTGAAGATGGTCTTAGATTTTTATTACCAGATGATAGAAAAAAAGATAGTGCTAAAGTTACTAAATGGTATAGAGAAATCTTTATTGAAAATGACCAATATAATAAGCAAATAGTCTTTGATGGTGTTGAAGATTTGCTTATATCTTTAAAGAAAAATGATTATAAGCTAGCTATAGCTTCAGGTCGTTCTACTATCGGTATAGAGAGGGCTTTATCTACAACATTTTTAGGTAATTATGTAGATTGTTTTTGTGCAGGAGATGAAGTTCCATCAAAGCCACACCCTCAAATGGTCTATGAAGTTGCAAAACGCCTTAATTTAGAGACAAAAAATCTTTTAGGTGTAGGTGATACTAATTTAGATATTGAGTTATTTTTAAATGCAGACTCAAAAGCTTGTGCTGTACAAACAGGTGTATGGAGCGGAGATGCTATGCTTACTTTAAATCCTCATCTTACCATTCCTCATGTAAAAGATTTAAAAGATCTTTTAAAGTAAAAATAAGATAAGGATTTATTAAAAGAAAGTGATTTAAAGATAATTTAAGTCACTTTTTTATTGTTGTTCAGAACTTGTAGGTTTTGGGCTTGATGCATTGCCACAAGTTACATTATTTAAAGCACCTTGTAGTCCTAAAAATAGAGGAATACCATCAAGACGTCTTGCACCAAATGCTAAAAATGCAATCTTGCAACCTTCTTTAATTTCCTTTCTATAATTTGAATAGAAATCAGAACCCAAAATCTTAATATCCATAATAACTTGATTTGATCTATTAGTTACAAAGTAGTCATTATTTCTTGATTTTGTAATTAATTCTACAGGTACATCAAGATAAACAATAGGTAGTTCTGAAAGTTCAGATAAAAGAGGATTTAGTAATTTTTGATCTACCATTTGTTGTAAAAATTCATAAGTTATAATAATACCTGCATAGGCAGCTTTATCTAACTTATCATAAAAGTTAATTTGTTGTACTTGACCTGGATAGGTTCTAATATCAAGAATACCTAAAACCTTTTCACCTGTATTACCTTTAAGACCTTGAGACCCTGCAGGAAAAATAGCAGTTGTACTTTGATATTTTTGAGAAGTTCTATTTCTTGTTAGAACATCACGTTTAATATCACGTAAAAGATCGTCATTAAAAGCCTCTGATCTACCTAATACAACTTCATTTACAGCAAAGTGGCTTGATAAAAAAGCCTCTCTTATTTCATAGGCATTAGCTAAAGTAGTGGATGCTATACATAATATAGCAAAAGCAATTTTTTTAAACATATTTTCCCTCTTGCTTTTTAATTATAGATATATTTATATTTTATAAGATACAATAGAAAAAAAGTGAATACTTGCTTAAATTTTACAAAATTAAATTTGAAATAAGATTCATTCAATATAATAGTTATTAAGAAAAAAGGTTTATATTATGAAATTACAAGAAAAAGTTGATTTTAATAAATTAGTTGCAAGTGAAGCTAATTATGATATAGAGCTTGATAAAAGTTCAATGCCACGTTTACAAGAAGCTTGTGTTGATGTAGATAATATAAAATTAAAAGTAAAATTTTATAAAGATCTGCAAGGACTTAGAAATATTGAGGGCAGTATAAGTGCTTTATGTACTTTAGTATGTCAGCGTTGTGGTAATAATTATGAAGAGATGATTGAAAGCAGTTTTAAGTCAACACCTGATTTAAAGAAAGCTGAAAGTTTACGCATAGCTGATAAATTAGATTTTATTGAGCTTGATGAAAATGGTGTTTTTGAGCTTTATGACTATTTAGAGGATTGTCTTTTAGTATCATTGCCTATAGTTGCAGCTCATGATGATAATGATGAAAATTGTCAAAGACAAGGTCATGATTGGTCTTATGGAGATATTGTTGAGGATAAGAAAGAAAATCCATTTGATATCTTAAAAGATCTAAAAGGTAGTTTAAAAAAATAAAATAAGGATAAAAAACT
>JARHZF010000154.1 GCA_029258325.1 Anaerobiospirillum sp.
CAGTACCAACTTTAGGGTTTGGCATTAAACCACGTGGACCTAATACTTGACCTAATTGACCTACAACACGCATTGCGTCTGGAGATGCGATAACAACATCAAAGTCGATTTGACCTTTCTTGATGTCTGCTACTAACTCGTCCATACCTACAACGTCAGCACCAGCAGCTTTTGCTTGCTCTGCTTTCTCGCCTTGTGTAAATACACAAACGCGAACAGATTTACCTGTACCGTGTGGTAGAACAGTTGCACCACGAATATTTTGATCTGATTTAGTTGGATCAATACCAAGTTGAATTGCTACGTCTACGCTCTCTACGAACTTAGCTTTTGCACACTTAATAATTGTCTCGAAACCTTCAGTTACACCGTACTCACGATTCTTTTCAACGATGGAACGGATTTCTTTCATGCGCTTTGATAACTTAGCCATGTGATTATTCCTCCACCTTGATGCCCATAGAACGTGCTGTACCGCCAATTGAACGTGCTGATGCTTCTAAATCTGCACCAGTCATGTCAGGCTCTTTGATCTTAGCAATGTCTAATAATTGAGCATGAGTAATTGTACCTGCAACTTCCTTACCTGGCTTGTGAGAAGCGGTTTGGATGTTGATTGCTTTCTTAATTAAGAATGAAGCAGGAGGTGTCTTTGTGATAAAGGTGAATGATTTGTCCTGATAAACAGTAATAACTACAGGAACTGGAGCACCTTTTTCTAATTTTGCTGTATGAGCATTAAATGCCTTACAGAATTCCATGATATTAACACCATGTTGACCTAAAGCAGGACCAACTGGTGGAGCTGGGTTAGCATTGCCTGCGCCAACTTGTAGCTTAATATAGGCACTAACTTTCTTTGCCATTTTTTGATATCCTAAATAATATAGTGGGTCGTATCGTGCATATCTATTTGCACTTCCCTTTGTGTCTGAATATTTTATGACACTAATCTTGCTATTATATCACTTTTTTTTAATCTTTTTTACTTTTTTTTATAAATCTCTGATTTTTATCACAGTTTATTAAATAAACTTGTTATATGACATTGATAATATTAGATCTATTTATATAAAGATATATTTCTAAAACTAGAATTATTTAAGATTAAAGCATAAAATAAAGAGCTTAATTTTAAATGGTTTTATTTATATAAAATATATTACTTTATTAGTTCATGTGAGATTTACTTTGTTTTTACATACAAAATAACTATGTTGTTTTAATTAACAACGCAGTAATCACAATGACTACTTTATTTTAACTTTGTTACTATTTTATGACTTTTATCTTTAAAACTAACTAAAAGGCTTTCATATTTATGAATATACATCCAAAAGATCTTCTTCCATCTATTCTTGTAAATAAAGGATCACGAGGTGGTTTTTACCTATACTCCTACAAAAATGAATGGGATCCTATTAAAAAAAGATCTAAACGTGTAGATAGTCATATTATTGGAAAAATTTTAGGTGAAGATAAAGTAGGTGAGGTTCTTTGGAAAGAAGAATTTATTGAAGAATACCCTATCTTAAAGAAATATAAAACATATAGAGAAGATAAAGAGTTTAGATTTGAACTTATAGAAAGTAGTAAATCTAAAGCTTGGTCTCCTTATAAATCTAATAAAAAATATGATGTTGATATTAGCTTTTACAAAACATATCATGCAGGAGCTACCTATGCTCTTGATGAAATTGTTTTTACATCAGGTATCTATCAAGCACTAAAGGCAGCTTTCCATGTAAATGATAATTATTTAAAAATATTATCTCTAGCCTATTTTGTTATATTAAATAATAAAGAAAACCTATCTGAATTTGAGGAGTTTTCTGAAATAACAAGACTACCTTATAGTAACAATTTATCTGAAAAAGATATTTTATCCCTATTTAAAAATATAAAAAAAGAACAAATACTAAGATTTATTAGTAATCTTAATTATGCTTATCTTTCAGAATCAAATATAAATGAGCAAAACTATTTACTTGCTCTTGATGCTCAATATATAGATAAGCAAAATGAATCTAAAGATATATGTTTTAATTTTGATGACTTTAAAACCATTTTGCTTATAGATAAAAAAACAGCAAAAGCACTTTATTTTGATAGTTATGATGATATATCTATAAACTTAGATAAAATCTTCTCTAATATGACAAATAGTGTAAGTCTTAATGAGCAAGATAAAATTATTTATGTCTCACAGCTTTTAGATAGTGATTTAAATAATCTTGCAACTTGCATAAAAAATGACTTTAACTTTGTCTTTAAATTAAATGTAAATACTAAACATAAATTTATAAAAGATAACTTAAATAAAATATTAAATGATTTACAAGATACAAAATCATTTAAAAAAGTTATTAGAAAAAATGTAAAAAGCATAACAATACCTTTTGACAATTTAAAATTATTTAAAGATGTTAAAAGTAAAAAGGATATTTATCTACACTTTTTCTTTGATGACAAATTAAAAGAACAAGATGAACTTTTCTTTTATGAAAAACTTAAAAAGATCATATCTAAATTACAAGATGAAGAAACTTTAGATAGCAAACAAGAACAATATATTAAAGATAATTTTATCATTGAAGATAAAAACGATATCTTTAAATATAGAGTAAATAAAAATAATGTTGATGATATTTATAAATTTTATGGAGTATCACTTTTAATCTCGGATTGTATTGATTCTCCTATTGAAGCTTATTTAGCTTTTAAAGATAGAGATTTTTTAGAAAAGTCTTTTATAAATTTTAAAGAGAGATTTGCTCTTGAGCACTTTTCATCAAATAAAGAGATCTTTTTTAATGGTAAAGTATTTATTCAAATTCTTGCTAATATTATCTTCTCTATTACTAATCACAAACTAATAGAGTATGCAAAGAAATTTGATAATTTACTATTGTCTAACACACAAAAAGATACTTTTAAAATCCTTTCTTCTTTAAATAATATCTTTGCAAATGTAAAAGATGACAAAATTATTTTTGAAGATATAAAAGATCAAAAAGAACAATATCTAAAGTTCTTAAATATAGAAAAACCAGAAAACTAAACTAGATATTTAGTTTTGTTTTTTAAAGATATTGTTTATTGTTTTTTTATATAAAAAGTTCTATTTTTTAATTTATAATAATAGAAAATAAAGTTTATAAAATTACTTTTCATAAGCGTGTTTTCTCTACATTTCTTTTCAAAGATAGATATACATGAATAATAAAATAGAAGTTAAGCTACCTCCATTAATGGCTATATCTAATGGTGGTCATACATATTTATGCACATATAAAAATGAATGGGATCCTGTTTTAAAAAGATCAAGACGTGTTGCTAAATCCTCAAAAGTTGTTGCTAAGGTTAAAGATGGAAAAACAGGTGAAATCATTTGGTATGATGACTTTATAAAAGAACATCCAAATCTTAGAGTTTACAAAGCAAATAGAGTTTTAAAAAGTAATGATGGTAAAAGATCCATTTATGAAATTGAGTATATAAAGCTAAATGCTGTAGCTGACTATATACCAAGCTCTATTGAACATAAACATGTTGGTGCTATATCTTTTTTAGATGATATTATAAATCACAATAAGATGTATCAACGACTTATAAATAAGTTAAATGAAAGAGATTGTGATATTGTACTTGCATTCCTTTACTATACACTAATTTATAAAACTACATCTCTTACAGGTTTTAATGATTTTATTACTAAATCAAAATTTCCTTTTGCAGAGGTTTTAGATAAAGATATTATTAAATATCTAAATAAACTAAATATCTCACAAATAAATTTATCTCTATTAAATAAAGATAAAAAAGCTAAAGTTAATGAGGATAACTTTAATTATTTATTAGATACTTGTTCTATAAATGATTTAAATGCTTCAACATCTTTTGAATTTAATACAGTTATTTATGATGTATTAAAAAAGACTAATTGTCTTTGCTTTATAGACTCAAAGGTTGCAGATATTTATTATTACAAAACCTATATAGATGAAAAAATACCTTTTGAACATATTGAAAAAGTATATTTTGATAATCTTATAAAAAAACCTGTTCTTGTAAGTGATAGATTTTTTACCAATTTAGATAGTGTAAATATCTTACTTACTAAGAGTATGAACTTTATTATTAGAATAAATTCAGGTGATGCTTTTGTACATGAACTTATAGAGCAAAATATTGCATCCTTTTTTGAGACTGCTAATTTTATACCTGAGATTAATGCTACTACTGTTTGTATTAAAGCTAAGTATCATGGTAAAGATATGTATGTACATATCTTTAAGAAAAAATCTTTAATCTTAGAAGATGTTACTAATGAAAATAAAATAAAATCTGTTTTAAATTCTTCTATTGTTTTAATGTCAAATTGCATAAGTGAACCACTTGAATCTTATAAAGCTTATTTTGACAAACAAAAACTAAAGGATTTTTTAAATCAAGATAAAGATAATAGCTCTTTAATAGAACCTCTTATGTTTAATGAAGCATTAACTGCTCTTTTAGTTATGAGTTTTAATCTATTTAGACACATTGCCTTACATATAGCTAATGACAATATAAAAAAATACTTTCAAACAGACTCAACTTTAAGTAAGTTAAATGATTTAATTGAATATACTGTAGATAAAGATAAACATGTTTTTTCTTTAAGTAAGAGTCAAAAAGCTCTTGCTAATAAATTTAATATAAATATAGATATGTAAATAAAAGGAAAAAATATATTTAAAGATTTAGTATTCAAATAGTTTTTAGTAAAGAAGCTTTATATAAAGACTTTTAAGAACTAAATAAAAAGGCACCTATGTGCCTTTTTATTTTTATTAAACATCTTTTTCAACTTGAGAGAATTCAAGTTCAACAGGTGTTGCACGACCAAAGATAGCAATTGATACTGTAAGTCTGCTCTTTTCATAGTCAACTTTTTCAACTGTACCAACAAAGTCTTTAAATGCACCATCAATAGCACGTACAGATTCACCTACATCAAACATAGTCTTAGGACGTGGTGATCCTTCTGTTTCTTTTAGACGTGATAAGATCTTATTTGCTTCTCTTTCAGTAATAGGTAATGGCTTTTCTGCAGTACCACCAATAAAGCCTAAAACTCTATCAGTATGTTTTACAAGTTGCCATGCCTCTGAGGTCATACGCATTTGAACTAATACATAACCTGGGAAGAACTTTCTTTCAGATTCACGTTTTTTACCATCTTTGATTTCTTTTACTTTCTCTTTTGGTACTAAAACTTCACCGAAATCATCTTCCATGCCATGGATAACAATTCTTTCACGTAATGTAGTTGCAACTCTTTGCTCATAACCAGAAAAAGCTTGAATTACATACCAACGTAAAGGTTTTTTATCTAAAGAAGATTCTTTTTTTACCTCAGGTTTATTTGTAGCTGCTATAGCTTCTTCTAAAGCAACTTCAGATTCTTCTTTTGCAGAAATTTCTTTTTCTTCAGCGATATCCTCAATTACAGGGAAATCGACAATTTCTTGATCTGACATGTCCTTATTTCCTATAGAGTAATTGCACGAACTATTTGTAAGAATACAACATCACATAAATATAAGAATAAACTTACAACACTTACTGCAATAAATACAATAACAGTTGTTTGTACAGCTTGTGGTCTTGTTGGCCATACAACTTTACGTAGTTCTACATAAGACTCACGAGCAAAAGATATTAAAGCACGACCTTTATTTGTAAATAAAGCTATACCTAAAGCTAAAGCTATTACACCTATAACTATACCAACACGAGCTAAACGTGCAAGAGATGATTCTTCAACAATAACATGTTGTGTATAGTATAAATTACCACCAATTACTGCTATTAATAAGATCCAAACTAGTGACCATAAAAGCCTATTTAAGCCTTTAGAAACTGGTAACTCTTTAACATTTTTATTTTCTTTTGCAGGTTTCTTACTAGCTTTTGCTGTAACATTTTCCTTTATAGCTTTATCTTTTACAGCTTTAGTTTCCTGCTTACTTTTCTTTACATCACTCATGTTTTAGATCCTGTGGGATGCTAAATAATTTTAGTTAAACTGTTAATAAGTAATCCGTAGTCAAGATTTTTTAGATCTAAACTACGGATTTTTAACGCTATTAATAACTAAAGTTACTAATTAAAAATTATTCGATGATAGTGCCAACAACACCAGCACCTACTGTACGACCGCCTTCACGAATAGCGAATCTCTCACCTTTTGCCATAGCTACTGGGTGGATTAGAGTTACGATCATCTTGGTGTTATCACCTGGCATAA
>JARHZF010000185.1 GCA_029258325.1 Anaerobiospirillum sp.
ACATATGTTCATTATATTTTTAACTCTAATATGTATAAAGTTTTATTAGATAAAACTAGAGATTGTCTTGATAAGATCAATAATGTTTATGGAAAAATTAATGATAATGAACAATGGGCTAAGATAATAAATAAAGAAATGTCTATATCAACACTAAATAAAGATGACTTATCTCTTATAGAAAAAGGAGTTATATATTTTAATCCTACGCTAAATGAATATTTTATAAATATACAAAAATTTAATGAGCAAAAGGGCTATATTGAATCTACTAAGGTTATTTGCTCAAACTGTATACAAGATGTACTTGAAGTAGATAGTTTATATAATCAAATACATAGCATAGAGTGTGCTTATACAAATTTCAATGAGCAATTAGGTTTTTATGATGAAAGTACAGTAAAAAAAGCTAAACTTTTTGTATTAGCTCTTGCAAATGAGCTTATTCAAAACATTATATCTATTGTTATAAATTACAAAAAAAAATGTAAAGATGATAAGTTTATAGAACTTGACAAGGGTAACTTTGTAAAAACTCTTTTAAAAGATCTTGATTTAATCTTAGTTAAAGTTGATACAGAAAATAATAAGGTACAACTTGTAAATGCAATTTCTAAAAAGCATTTAGATTTATTTAAATATTTAGATATATCTTTGAAGATAAATGTAAAAGATCGTACTTTAACAATAAACTAAAAAAGTTTTAGGTATTTGTAAAAGAAAAGGTTTTTACACCTTTTCTTTTACATATTAAAAACAATTAAAAGCATATTAAAACAAAAAAATACTCTAGTTTTCAATTACAAAATTATTTAAGAATGTGATATTTATGTTGTTTTTATATAAAAAGAACTTTGTATTTTAGTAACAACACAAAAATCACAAGGATTATTTTTACTATCTATATCTACTTAAAAGGATATACTTTTAAGAATTTATTTAAGATAAAGAAAGATACTAGGACTATAATTGCAGACACAATAGCACGTACTATAGCTAAAAATGTAGCTTTATCTTTTAAATAATCATCATTAAAGCAATAAATACTAGGTTTTAATGAGTAATTATCTTTATTTTTATATAGATCGGAAATACCCTTTGGTATTGGTTTTACATTAGTTGTACAAATAGGTAGTTTTACCTCTTCACCTTGTTCTATAGCATAAGCTAAATAATCAGGTATCAAGGATAATATATAATTACCATCATCAAGTAAGAGAAAGTAGTATCTTAAATAGTCTTTTCTATTTGCAAATATACTATTACCATCTTTATAATGCAAAATTATGCTTTTTTCTACTTTATGTCTTGTATAACGATTTGTACCAACAGTTCTATCTTTATCAACCCAAGATTTACGTAAAAAATAATCAGTACCCTCTATACCTTTAGGTATGATGGTAAAAGCTTTATATGAATTTTTTATATCTTTTAAATTATCAAGGATGGGGATATCATCAGCTGCCTTAAAACCAACAACTTTTGTGATATAGAGACTTTCACTATCTATCTTAGCCTTACTTACTTCATCCATATGCTTTATAAGCAAACTTTCAGAATCAAAGTTAGTATAGCTAAGATAGGCTATAATTAAACAGATAAGGCCCATAATAATGGCTCTTATTTTATAACTTAAAGCCATATAAACCTCACTTAATAGATCAAAAGTTTAGTTGTTGTACTTATCTAAAGTATTGTCATACTTTTGATCAATTATAGGATATGATTCTTCTTTTTCATAGAACATATCTTGTTTTTTAAGACTCTTGTGTAAAGTCTCTTTAGCTTTTTGTTCTTGTTTTAAGATAAAAGCAGAATTTGTAGGTTGTTTTGCTATATCTTTTAATTTTTCAAGTTGTTCAAGCTTAAGACCAGCTACTGATAAACCTGGAGTTTTTAACTTTGAAGTTAATTGTTTTGGTTTATTTGTAGGTAGTTTTGGCATAGGAGCATCACCAATAGCAATAGGTTCTCCTAAGAACTTAGGTTGTGAGTTTAGGAAATAAACATCAAAAACGCACATAATTTTAGCAAAGAACTCTCTAAATTCTACTCTAAATGATGAGAGATATGAGCTTGGCATACTTGCATTAAAACCAATAGCATTAATACCATTTGCTCTTGCAATAAAGATAGCTCTTTCATTATGAAATTCTTGAGATATTATGGTGGCTTTATTTAGCATAAAGACATGTTTTGCTCTTATTATGCTATCAATAGTTCTAAAGCCTGCATAATCTGCAATAATACGCTCTTTAGGTACACCTTCTTTAATTAAGGCTTTCATCATTTCACGTGGCTCATTATAAGATTGATGGCTATTATCGCCAGAGACCAAGATAAAATCTATTTTGCCTTTTTTATAAAGTGTACTTGCAGCAATAATTCTATTAGTAAAAAATTCATTAGGTCTACCTATAGCTACATTTGGAGATGTACCAAGGAGAACACCTACTCTATTGTAGGGAATTTTGTCATAACTATCATAAGTATAAAAAGCTGTAGCACTTATCCTATAAACACCTAAAACAAGAAAGGCACAAAAGAATAAAGAGATTAACAGAAGAATATGAGCACATGATATTAAAAAGCTCATAAAATCATTACTAAAGTCACCTGAATCAGAATGTACCTTTCTCACTTTTTTTCCTTAAATTACATGTTTAACATAGCTTTCTTTGCATAACTTTTGATAGAAGTCTTTAATTTCATCTTCAGACTCTACCTTTATACCTATGGTATAGGATATATAGTTACCTTTTGAGCTTTTTCTTTCTACAATTTTACTATCTTGACGTCTACCTTTATAGTTTTCATCAATAAATTTAAGTAGTGTTTCTAAGATATTTTCCTCATCTACAACAATGATTCTAAAATCTATAACACAAGGAAATTCTAATAATTCTTTAAATGATGCCATATTTATTACTCTTTTGAACTTGTAAAGAATAAATACATTCGATCCCAAAGACGACCGAAGAAACCACCTTCTTTTACGCTATTTTTAGCAATTAAAGCATGACGTGCTATAAGTTTATCATTTAATCTAAACTCTATAACGCCAAGTTCATCGCCTTCATTAATAGGTGCTCTAAAGATAGGGCTCTTTAATGTATAGTTAATCTTTATATTATTTTGACTACCACGAGGTATCATCATAGTAGGGACATCTTTTATAGCAAGTGCCACTTTATTTGTCATACCCATGCGAACTTCACGAGTTAATATGGTTTGATTTTCCTCAAAAGGTGTATAGTTTTGGAAGAATCTAAAACCATAGCTTAACATTTGTTTTGAAAATTGAGCACGACTACTTTCAGATTTTGCTCCAATTAAAACAGAAATAAGACGCATATTATCTTGTACAGCAGATGCTGCAAGATTATAACCTACAGCTGATAAGTGACCTGTTTTAATACCATCTACAAACATAGTGGTATCCCAAAGAAGTCTATTTCTATTTATTTGTTTAATACCATTAAATTTAAATTCCTTTTGAGAGTATACAGCATATTCTTCAGGTAGATCACGAATTAAAGCACGACTTAATAAAGCCATATCATAAGCTGTTGAGTAATTTTCCTCATCAAAAAGACCGTGTACATTTGAAAAATGTGTATTGTTAAGACCTAGATGTTTTGCATAGGTATTCATAACAGAGACAAAGCCCTCTTGTGTGCCTGCTAAGTGTAAAGCCATAGCTACACAAGCATCATTTCCAGATTGAATGATAATACCTTTATTTAGTTCATCTACAGTGATTTTTTTACCTACCTCAATAAACATCTTAGATGAATCAGAGTAGCTATCATTTTTAGCCCAAGCATCTTTTGGAATAACAACTTCATCATCAAGTTTAAGTCTACCTGATTTAATTTCTTGACCTATAACATAAGATGTCATCATTTTAGTTAAAGATGCAGGCCAAATCTTTTTATGTGCATCCTTTTCAAATAAAACCTGACCTGAGCTATAGTCCATTAAAACCCAAGATTCAGCATCAAAGGTAGGAGGTGCAGGAATTACTATTTCTGTATTTTGATTTGTATTATTTACAGGAACTTGAGTTGCTGTAGGTGCATTTTGATTTTGTTTAACATTTGCAAAAGGATCATCTAAAGCATCATTTGCAAGTGCATATGATGATAAAGTAAGTAGCATTGATGCACATACTATTTTAGAAAACTTTTTAGTTAACATTTATTTTATACCTTTTTTATAATCTTTTTATAAAACTATCTCTATAACCTAGTTGTTTTGCAAGGTTTAGTTGACTATTTAAGCTACCCTCTGGCATAGGACCTATACGTACTCTATATAAGTTGCCCTCTTGTAATATATTTACAGGGAAACTTGTACGATTTGCAAAAGCTTTTTTTATAGCTTTTGCTTTATCGTAGGATATTGTAGATACAACTTGAATATAGTTATTGCCTGTATATGTATTAGGTTTTTTATTAGCATTAATAACATCAAAAGTTGCACCAACTATTGTACCAATTGTAGGTTTTTTGCCTTGTTGTATATCACTAATTAGATCATCAAGACCATTATTTGCACTACCACCAAAAGAACCACTTCCATTGTAATGACCACGAGCATTTGCAATAGAGCCATTTGGCATAACATTTAAATATTCAAGTTTAACACGAGCAGTGCCTTTACCTGTCATATTTATAGCTTTAGCTGCACCTTCTGATAGATCTATAATTCTATTACCATGAAAAGGACCTCTATCATTTACACGTACAACTATTTGCTTATTATTTTCAAGGTTAGTTACCTTTACATAAGATGGGAGGGGCAGATTTTTATGAGCTGCAGAAAAACCTCTTTGATCGTAAACTTCACCATTTGATGTTTTTTTACTGTGAAAGCCAGGACCATACCAAGAAGCTGTACCCACCTCAATATATGAGTTAAAGTTTTTCCAAACCTGATAGTTCTTACCTAAAACAGTGTAGTTTTTATTACCACCTCGTGAATGAGGTTCATATATAACTTTAGCACCACCTACACCATTTAAATTAACCTTTTCTCTTTGAGGATAAGGTTTAGTGTTATTAGGACCTGTACCATAATTACCATGTGAGCCTAAATTATAAGATGGTAATTGTAAACTATCATCACGATTTGAACATGCATTTACAAATAAAGCTACAAGTATAGAAACAACAAATACTTTTAAATTTTTAGTCATTTTTATACCTTAAAACTTAAGTATTTCTACCTTGTTTTTGAATAACAACTCCTTTATCAAGTTTTGCTTTTTTATAGCCACTTTCAATAAGTTCTGAAAGTTCATAAACAGCTGTTGCATAAAGAGGGCTCTTATTATAGCGTGTTATTACATAGAAATTATGTAGAGCTACAGCATAGCCTTTTTCATCATTTTCAAATTGATATTCATAAAGTCTTACTTTTTGATCAGAAGATAGATTTACCTTAGTGCTAACTCCATTTGCTTTTAGCTCTTTTACAGATACATCCCATTCTTTTTTAAGTAAATTACTAACATCACCTTTTACATGAGCTTGATATAAAACTCCATCACCTGTTTTCCAGCCGTGAGCTTTAAAGTAATTTGCCACAGAGCCAATAGCATCTTCTACATTAGATAAAATATTTACATGACCATCATTATTAAAATCAATAGCATAGTTTAGATATGAGCTTGGCATAAATTGACCCATACCCATAGCACCTGCATAAGAGCCTTTAATATCTTTTAAATTCCAATTTTCACGTTTAGCAAGTTTTATATAGTTTGCAAATTCTTTTGAAAAGTAAGCCTCACGTGGTGGGTAGTTAAAACCTAGGGTATAAAGTGCATCTAAAACAGACCAAGAACCCATATTTTTACCATAAAAAGTTTCTACACCAATAATAGCAGTAATAATTGAGGCAGGTACACCAAATTGAGCTTCAGCACGTTTTAAGGTTTGTTCATTTTTTAAATAAAAATCAACACCTTCATTTATTCTTTTATCAATAATAAATAATTTTTTATAAGCATACCAAGGTTTTGACTCATAAGGTGTTGTCATGGTTTTTATAATTGTCTTTTGATAAGTTGACATAGCCATGGCATCTTTTATGTCTTGAACACTTATATTTGCATATTTTGCAAGTTCATTTAAATCAACATTAGCATTACTTTGTGTAGAAAAAGTAAGTAGTGCTGTTAAAGCTAAGGGTAGAGATTTTTTTAATAGCATTCTTTTATCCTTAAATTACTTTCTAAATATCAAATTCTTTTTATGTGTATGAAAAGACATTAGCATACCAAAGCAAATACCAAGTGTAACCATAGATGTTCCACCATAGCTAATCATAGGGAGTGGTACGCCTACAACAGGTAAGATTCCACTTACCATGCCAATATTAACAAAGATATAAAAAACAAAGGTAAAGGTAAATGATGCACCTAATGTTTTTTCAAAATTACTTTTAGCATTATAAGTTATATAAGCACAGCGTGATACAATTGCAATATAAATGGTCATTAATAGTAAAAATGCAATCATACCACCTTCTTCTGCTAAAACAGCAAAGATAAAATCTGTATGAGGTTCTGGTAAAAATTCAAGTTGAGATTGAGTACCATCAAGCCATCCCTTACCAAAAATACCACCTGAACCTATAGCAATTTTTGATTGAATAATGTGATAGCCTGCACCTAATGGATCTGACTCTGGATTTAAAAGAGTTAATACTCTTTGTTTTTGATAATCATGCAATACATAGTTCCAAATAATAGGCAAGACACTCACAAAGCCTAAAATACCAATACCTATAAGCCAAAAACTAAGACCTGCACAAAATATTACAATAAAACCAGATACACCAACTAAAACAGCAGTACCTAAATCTGGCTGTTTTAAAATCAAACCTACAGGCACAATTAAGAGGATAAAGGCCATGATTAAATTTGATGTTTTTGGTGGAATATTATCACGAGCAAGGAAAGCTGCAATACTTAAAGGTAGTACAACTTTTAAAAACTCAGATGGTTGTATTCTTGTAAAACCTATATTAAGCCATCTTTGAGCACCTTTTGAAATTTCACCTACTCTATCTACTAATATAAGTAAGATAAGGCAGCCTATATATAAAAATACAGATGCTTTTACATAAAATTTAGGTTTAAATTGAGCTGCAACTATCATTAAGATAAAGGCAAAACCAGTACGCATAATATGGTTTACTAGCATTTCAGGGTGTTGACCTGATGCTGAGTAGAGAACAACTAAAGATAATAAAAGGGTTAAAAATAAGCATATAACCAAGGTTATATCAATATGCATACGTACCCAAATATTATTAGAGCGTTTTTCAAGATCATGTCTTGATGAATTTAGTAATTTGTCTACCATATTATTGAACTAAAACAGTTCCTCCCATACCAAATTTTACCTTCTCAGGAACTTTCTCACCTATATATCCATCTGGATATAGTTCAAAATACTTATCCATTAAAGCACGAACTAAAGGAGCTGCTTTTGCAGAGCCTCCACCTTCATTTTCAAGGATAACACCAACTAAGATACGAGGTTTTTTAAAAGGAGCAAATGCCACAAAAAGAGCATTATCTCTATGTTCAACTTTAAGAGCACTTGCGTTATATTTTTCACCTTGTTTAATACTTACAACCTGAGCTGTACCTGATTTACCTGCAGCTTTATATTTAGTTCCATAAAAAGCACGTCTACCAGTACCTTCAGGTCCATTAACAACAAGATACATACCAGCCTTAGCTACATCCCAATAGGACTTGTCTTGAACTTCTATATTATCTTCTTTATTTTCATCATATAAACCTTTTGTTTCAATAGGTTTATTATCTTTTGGATTAATAGCCTCAACTAAAAAATGAGGTGTTTTAACTTCACCATGATTAATTAAGATACTATGTGCTTTTACTAATTGTAATAAAGTTGTAGACCAAAAGCCCTGACCAATACCAATAGGGATAGTATCACCTAGATGCCAAGGTTGTTTATATCTTTTTTCTTTCCACTCACGAGATGGATTTATACCATATGATTCTTCTTTAATATCTACATTAGTAGAGCGACCAAAACCATATTTATCCAAATATTTATGAATAGTATCAATACCAGCTCTATTTGCTAAATCGTAAAAGTAAGTATCAGCTGATACTTCAACTGCTCTATAAGCATCAAGCCAACCGTGACCATAAGATTTCCAATCTCTAAATTTATGTGTAGAGCCAGGAAGCATAAAAGCAGGCTGTCCAAAGAAAGAAGAAGTTGGAGTAATTAATTTTTCATTAAGACCCATAACCACAAAAAGAGGCTTAATTGTTGATGCAGGTGAGTATTGACCTTGAGTCACACGATTAATAAGAGGTTTACCTGGATGATTTAATAAATAATTATAATTAGATGATTTAATACCTCTTACAAAAAGGTTAGGGTTATAAGATGGATTTGAGTAAAAAGCTAAAATTTCACCTGTACTTGGTTCTAATGCAATAATAGCTCCTTTCATATTAGAAAGTAGCTTTTGAGCTTGATATTGTAGACGTATATCTAAAGATACAACAATATCGTGACCTGGAGTGGCTGCTTTTTGGGATAGCACACGAATAATTTGACCGTGAGAGTTTACTTCTACTTGTTCTGAGCCTGTTATACCATGTAAGATATCTTCATAGTATTTTTCAAGACCTAATTTACCAATAGAGTCAGTACCCTCATAGTTTTTAATTTTGCCTTCTTTTTCTAGATTTTCCACATCAGTTTGATTAATGCGAGATACATAACCTAAAGCATGTGTTGTAATCTCATCAAAAGGGTAATTTCTTTTAAGTGTTGCTGTAACTTTTACATTTGGATATTTGTATCTATTTACAGAAAATATAGCAAGTTGTGATTCTGTTAGTAGATCGGTAATTTCAATACCAGTAAAACGTTTTCTAGTTTTAGATAAAAAGACTAAGTTTTTAATCTCTTTTTCTGTTAGATTAATATTTAAAAGAGTATTAAGTTCTTCAATAGTCTTTTTAGTATCAATATCTTTAGATGGATAGATCTCCAAGTGATAAACAGGAAGATTATCTGCAAGAACTACGTGATTTCTATC
>JARHZF010000163.1 GCA_029258325.1 Anaerobiospirillum sp.
ATAACTTATGCATTTGTATTTTTATCAATTAATAATATAAACACTTTAAATAATATGTATTGTTTAAGGTATAGACAAAAGACTCTTTAAATATATCTTTTAAATCATTTACATTATTGCTAGATAGAGCATATTCTATATTCTCATCTAATTCATCTCTATTAACTTTAGAAAAGTCTATAAGGCACTTTAACTTACTCTTAAGACAAAGGTTTAAATAAAGATTTATTGTTATAGGATTAAAGTCATCAAATGGTTTTGCCTCTATTAGTTTTATATACCTAAATATTATTGTATCAAAATCATTTATAGAACTTTCTTGTAGCTCTTTATAGAGAGGACTTTTATAAAAGCTATCTTTAAATGAAGAGGTATTTTGTATTATGTCTTTATATAAATAAGAGTGTATATACAAAAGAGAGTCTATATCATCTAAATTTAAATTATGTACTGAAAATAAAGCTACAGCTCTATCTTTAATAACTAAAGAGAGGGCTTTATTATTTTGATTTTCTAATTCTTGTGCACTTTTGTCTGTTATATCTACAAGTCTTTCTGCTGTAGATAAAACTTTTGCTAGTGAATCAATTAAAAACATAGTAAATCCTTGTTTAGTGTTAACATATCATGCTTTTGAATTAAAAGATTTTTTCTATTTATATTAAGTATAATTTTTAACATACTTTAAATCTTTATCTAGAGAACTTGAAAAATTGTCTTTAATATTTAATTTTGTTTACAATTACACTTAGATTAAAGATGAGGATAAAATTATGGATAAACTTGTTAGTATTAATGACTTTTTACAAGACTTACATAAAAAATATCTCTACAAAGAGAAGAGATTAGATAAAAAGCTTGTTTTTGATTATGGTAAATTCTTTAATCTATATTTACATGGTGAATTTCCAATTAGTGTTAGTATAAAAGGACCTAAAGTAAATGACTTATCTGCTAATTTAGGTGCAATTAAACTATGGTGTGATGGTTGGAGAAAACAAAACAAGATTAATCTTAATAATATTGAATTTAAGCAAATAGGTAAGACTTCAGGTGTAGGAAGTCAAAGTATTCCTTATAAAGTTACTTTTAATAGCTTTGAGGAACTTGCAAAAAATATGGCAGATTATAAAAATGTATTATCTTTTGCAAAGAAACTTCAGAAAGTATTAGAGGACAAGCCAACTCTTGAGGGTTATTTTATAAGGAGTTTTTTAGATTTATATCTAAAACCAGAGATTTTAGATAAAGCTTTATTAGTAGTTACATATATAAAGGAAAATCCTTTTTGTAATCTTTATTTAAGACAAGTATGTATATCATCACTTGATACTAAATTTATTGAGAACAACTATGCTTTGATTTCTGATTTGTCAGATATTCTTTTAGATGATACTTATAGACACAATGAAGAAAGTGATCTTACAGGTCTTGAACTTTTTAAATATCGTTATGGTTTTAAACGTGATAGTGATAGGGTTTTATTTAGATCTCTTGATAGAAATTTAAAGATTTTAAATGATTTTGATTTATCAGAGGGAGTTGAATTACCATTACCTTTATTTAATATATTAAATCCAAGCTGTAAAAATGTCTTTGTTTTAGAGAATAAGATATCTTATATAACATTCCCAAAAGTGAAAGATTCAATAGCTATATTTGGTGGTGGTTATGCTGTCTCAAAATTAAAGAATACAAGTTGGCTTTTAGATAAAAACATATATTATTTTGGTGATTTAGATACAGATGGTTTTGCTATTTTAAATTCTTTTAGAAAATCCTCAAATTTTAAGATTGTATCAATACTTATGGATGAGGATATTCTTCTTAAAAATAAAATGTATTCTGTGCATGATATAAAGCCAAATAAGTCAGAGTTAGACTCTTTAACTGTTAAAGAGCAAAAAGTTTATAAAGGATTGCAAGATAATACTTATGGTTTTAATCGTTTAGAGCAAGAATTTATAAAATATGATCTTATTGTAAAGTGTCTTAGAGATCTAAATTTAGAAGTAGATTAGAGTTTAAGCTTTATATAGGTGCAAAATAAAGCGTAAGAAGAGGGTGTTTTTTTATAAAAAGCATAAATAATATCTTTTTAAAGAAGTGCCTATATTAAGCTATTATGTGCAAATTATACATATCAAATATTATGTTAAATAAACAATACTATAATATATAAATAAAATAACTAATTGTTTGATAGGGAATTTGTCTTTAAAAGATATATGTTTGTCTATAATTAGGTATAGATTGAAACACATTTATTTTATTGCTTGTTTATTGTGTTTTTAGATAAAAAAGAGAAATGATATTTTATATTATTAGTAATTTATTATGTTAAATTTAAAATACAATTATTTACATAAAGAGAGGAAGAAAAATCTCCTATTTTTATAAGTTAAAGCTACTTTTAAAACCATTAAAACTATATATTTTACTTAAAGTTAGAATGTAAAAATTAGATAAAGATTTTTTAAGTAGTGCATTTATATCCACAAAATAAAAAATAGGGAAATCTTACAGACATTTTAAGAACGATGGTATTACTATTTAAATAAGCTATCTTATAAGATAGATATTATGTTAAATTATTAATACTATATACACATAAAAGAGGGGGAAAAAGATCTGCTTTTTATCTAAAATAAAGATACTATTTCTTCTGTGCTTTAAATAAAAACCATTAAAATGGTGAAGTTTTACTCTTATTTATGTGTAATTTTATATAAAAATTTAGCTTTTAATACACAGAAGATAGGTACTAGCTCTTTTAATTTATCTGATGCTCTAAGAGTGCTTTTAGACTTGTAGTTAAAAATATAAAAAAGATCTCATAGACTTGAAAAAATCTCTTAATTGAAAACATACTTTATTTTTAAAGTGTTTTTAATAATAAATATTTATTATGTTAAATTTACAATGCAATTATAAATAAAAAGAAAGAGAGAAAGATCTGCGTAATCCTCTAAATATACTTACTTTAAACAAAATGAATTACCAATTCATCATTAAAAGGTAGAGTTTTTGCCTTAAATATAAGTAAATAAAGCAGAAGTATATAAATAAAAAGCTATTTTGCTATAAAAAGAGGGATTTTCTTAGTGGTATACAGCTTTCTCTTGGTATTAAAGTTACTTTACAAAAATAAAAGATGCAAAATACAATACTTTTATATAAAATACTGATTTTTAAAGTATTTTTTAATAATAAATACATATTATGTTAAATTTACAATGCAATTATAAACCAAAAGAAAGGGAGAAAGATCTGCGTAATCCTCTAAATATACTTACTTTAAACACAGTAAATTAATAAAAAACTATTTAAGATATACAAAAAATATTTTAAATGCTATTAAAGTAGATATTTATCCTTTTATTAAAAGCTAAATCTTGTTAAAACCTTATCTAATACATAACTTTAACATCTCCAATATCTTATTCTCATAACTTATGCTAAAAAATAGGGACTTTTAATACTTTTACATAAGATTTTAATTAAGGAATACGCTAAAAATATCTCTTTCTATAAAGATAGGCATGTTTTCTTATAAATATTTGGTGCAAAAGATATGCTATTTATGTAAAATACTGATTTTTAAAAGAAATATTAAATAATATATAAGTATATTATGTTAAATTATTAATACTTAATAATGCAAATGAAAAAAATATCTCAGTATCAACTGATACTATTTAAAATCAAAGAATAAAAATAACTAAAAGGGAGTATTACAAAATTTATTAAAGATTATATTTTCAGTATAAAAGTACTAAATGTTATTGAGTCTTAAAACAACATAGTAAGCTCTTGTGCAGAAATAACGCAATTCTTACATGAACCATACTTTGATACAAAAAAGAGAACAGTGTTATCTTAAGTAACAATGCTTAAATCCATTAACATCTACAGTTTATATAAAAGTTATGGTTATATATGCTTTTTTATATTTTACAAGTGTAAAGATATAAAAAAATCAAAATAACTATATGATTTTTAAAGACTTTCATTTGTGATATAAATCTCATATATACATTTAAGATCAATAGCTTTGATAATTGCCATTTGTAAAGAGGTTTTTTTAGAAAAAAGATGCA
>JARHZF010000026.1 GCA_029258325.1 Anaerobiospirillum sp.
TATATAAATTAATTTCTATTTAAGAATCTCTTTAAATAAGAGCTTTCTATGTTATTTATCTATATGAATAATTATTAACTATATCTAAAATACACAGATAATTATAAAAAATCACTTAAACTGTAAATTATTTTGTATAGTATAATTTTTATAGTAAAAATGAAAGAGAAATTAAGTAAAAAATTTACTATAGTTTTTGTAAAATTTTTACTTAAAAATTTTATATAAAATACAAAATATTATTTTTTTGTAATTACTTTTTTTTATTAAAGTTAAAATACAAGACCACACAAGATCTTTATTAAAGAAATAAAATAATTGTTGATAATTTGTATAACTTTATCAAGTATAAAAAAGTTTAAATGAATTTTATTTTTTATAAATATTACAATCTTTTTGATCTATTTCATTATTATGTTTTTCTATGTGCATGATCTCTTTTTATATTTAGTTATTTTATTCTTATTTTTATAAAAGAACTTTTTATTTAGTTAGTATCATATATCCTTTATTGTTTATAACAATATTTTTATATAAAAAATATTTAATTTACATTTAATTAGATTAATATTGTATGTATAAATGTTTAATAAATTAATACACTAAGCTATTGAATAATATGTAATTTATTACAAATAATTTGTAAAAAAATATAAAATATTGTTTTAGGTATCCTAAGCTAACTGATTTTTTATGTACAATTTACAAAAAGTATTAAAAACCACTACTTTTTTGTGTTTTTTTAGTAAAAAAAATATCAAAAAATATATGAAATTTTTCTTAAAGTCTTTGTTATTTAATGAAATATTTTATACAAAAATAATATTTTATATATAAATTAACTTTATATAGCATATCATTAATATTTATTAAATTTATATTGTATATATTGATTATTTTTCATTGATTTATTAGAAGAAATCAAGGTTTTTAAAGGCTTTTAAAGTTTGATAGAAGTCTAAAAATCAACAAAGTGATTATCTTTTGTTTATTAAAAATAAATGTAAAATTTTACTAACAAAAATGTAAATAATTTTGTAAAAATGAATAGTTATTGTAATATTTACCCCAACAAAAAAATATACTTTTATCTTATTTCTTTCTTTTTATGAGGTTTAGATATGCCATTACCTAGCAAGTCCACTAAATTAAAAGTGGCTTACCATGTAATAGATATTATTTCAAATAAAGCAATGAGTGAGCTAGAAGAGTCTAATGCGTCTTTATTTACTGAAGATGACTCTGTTTATATCAGTTCAAAACCTATTTTTGTAAAAAATACAGAAGATATAAATAAAGTTATTCGCTATAATTTAGATCTTGTATATGATAATATGAAGATGTAAAAGTAATATAACAATCACATAATTTAAAAGAGCCACACAAAAATAATAATGTGTGGTTTTTCATTTATATACACATACAAAACTTGTTGCTATACTTTAATAAAAGTTTTGAAATGATCTAAAGGGATAAATAATATGGCAGCAGAGTTCTTATCTATACATCCAGATAATCCACAACCTAGGTTTATAAAAAAAGCGTGTGAGATTATAAGAAATGGTGGTGTATGTGTAATACCAACTGATTCTTCTTATGCACTTTGTTGTAATGTAGGCGATAAAAATGCCTTATTAAGAATAGTAGCTATTAGAAAGATTGATAAAAAGCATAACTTCACTTTAATTTGTCGTGATCTATCTGAACTATCAACTTATGCAAAAGTAGGTAATGCAGAATTTAGACTTTTAAAGAATAATACTCCAGGAGCTTATACTTTTATTCTTCCTGCAACAAAAGAAGTGCCACGTCGTCTTATGAATGAAAAAAGACGCACTATAGGTATGCGTGTACCTCAAGGATCTATTATTGAAGCATTGCTTGCAGAACTTAATGAACCTTTAATTAGTTGTTCTTTAATTATGCCAAATGAAGATTTTGCCTTAAACGATCCTGTTGATATTAATGATAGAATAGGTTCTTTAGTTGATTTAATTGTTGATGGTGGAATTTTAAGTAATGAACCTACTACTGTAATTCGTTTTGAAGAGGGTGTACCTGAAGTACGCCGTGTAGGTGGTGGTGATCCAAGTCCTTTTTATTCATAAGTAGTCCTTGTGATTTTGTGTTGTAACTTAAAACAAAATAGTTCAATCTTTGTAAAAAACAATGTAAATCTCACATAAACCTCATAAGTTTTACTTATAAAAAAAGCTCTATCTTATAAAGTAGAGCTTTTTATCTTTTATAATACTTAAATTAGTTATCAACTCTTAATAAAACAGCTGTCTCTAAATCAAGTGTAGGCTCAAAAGCTAAAGATACATAATAACCATCACCTGGAGCTATATCTGTAGCATTACCATTTTTATCAGCTAAAGTACTTGCATCTAAAGTAAGAGGACCTGTCTTAGTGTAGATCATAAGTTTACTTTGATTTGTAAACTTGTTCTTTACCTTGATATAGATACGACCATTTTCTTGTCTTTCAATATCGCCTACAATTTGCCAATTGCCAGGAGATGGACAATTTGTTGCATATTCTTGAGTTTCATCAGGTCTATGAGCTTCAAGTAAACCTGTAGTATAACCACGAGCTGGAATTGATTTAACAATATCATAAGACTCATTTGGAATCTCAAGACCATCTGCAATAGCATCAATTGCAAGTCTATATGCACGTGATATGGCACCTGCATAAAAAGGTGATCTAGAACGACCCTCAATCTTTAGAGAGTCAACACCAATTTCCATTAATCTCTTAACTAAAGGTAGGGCACAGAGATCTTTTGAGTTCATAAGATAAGTTCCATGCTCATCTTCTTCAATTGGCATCCACTCACCTTTTCTTTGAGAGCCCTCTTCAATTTCAGCTGTGATTGAACGTACGTTATAACCCCATCTGCAAGCATTATTACAAGCACCTGCATTAGCATCACGGCGAGATAACATACCTGAAATTAGACAACGACCAGATACAGCTATACATAAAGCACCGTGAACAAATACCTCAAGTTCAGAGTCTGGGCATTCATTTCTAATCATTTCAATTTCATTTAAAGAAAGTTCACGAGCTAAAATACATCTTTCAACGCCTACAGATTTCCAAAATTTAACTGTATTTGCATTTACTGTATTTGCTTGTACTGACAAATGTATGGCAATTTCAGGGTGTCTTTCACGAGTTTGCATGATAAGACCAGGATCAGCCATAATAAAAGCATCTGGTTTTAAAGCTGCAATTTCATCTAAAGCATCTGTAAAAGATAAAGAACCTCTAATATGAGGAATGGTATTTAAAACTGCAAAGAATTTTTTACCTCTTTGATGAGCGTATTCAATACCTTCTTTAAAGTCATCTTTAGCAAAACCATTACCACGTACACGTAATGACCAACGTGGTACACCAGCATAAATAGCATCTGCGCCATATTCTGCTGCCATTTTTAAATGTTTAAGGCTACCTGCTGGTGCCAAAAGTTCAGGCTTTTTCACAATCAAAAATCTCTATTAAAGTGTTTGTAATAGATGTTAAAACATCGCTTTGTAAAATTAAGTGTGATTGTATATCAGCAAGAGCATCTTCACTTAATTCTGGCAAATTTTTTTCAAGATATTGGTCATCTGGTCTCATTCTTTTTAAGATAAGTTCAGATGAAATGACAAAAGACATAGTCTCATTATAGTTTAGCTGTATTTCAGTAATAACTTTACCTGCACCTATATGAGATATTATTTCATCAGAGTGAAGATCATCTTTTGAAATCTTAACAGTACTACCTTCATCAGATGAGCTTTTTAAGGTTGCATCATTACCAAGAGTAAAGACATTAGGTAGGCTATCTTTTGAGATCCAATCTGTCATTCTATCTTCTACAACGCAACGAGGTTGGAAAGCTTTAGCTGGGAATGTACCATTAAAAGCTTCACGAATTAAAGCTATAGCTTGTTCTGCTCTTTTAGCAGAAGATGCAGCTACACCTACATAGCCATATTGAGAATTAACCCAAACTAAAAGAGATCTTCTTGATGCAAAAGCACGAGTTAATAGTTTATTAACTAAAGCAGTCTTTAGAGTTTTTAATTCATTTTTTTTAAGTTCACGACCTATAGTAGCTTCTTTTTCTTCTACTTCAATATCAAGTTCTGTTTTTATAACACTAGCTGGAAGTAACTTATTTTCTTCAACTACACTAAAAAAGTGATTTTTACCAAAAGTAAAGGTATAAGCATTTGAATGTTTACCAAATAAAGGACCAAATCCAATAGATGTCATTTCTTGTGCTTGACAAGGTTTAAATGCTTTTTTCTGTATAGTTTCTTCTAAAAGTTCTTCATTTGAAAATGCTTTTAAGTGTTCAGGAGCTAAAGCTACACTGTATATTCTTGCGTTTTTAAACCACATAATTATGCCTATAGAAAATTGTTATATACATCTCATTTTAGCAAATATTTATCCTTTTATAAAAGGAGATAAAATTTTGATTTAGATAAAATAAAATGAGTAAATAGCTCTAAACTTAGACTTTATTGTAATTAGACCTAATCTTTTACATCTTAATTTAAATAAAAAAATCTTTTTTATTATGCTAAAAAGATAACTTTTACTTACTTTTTATAAAAATAAGTCATTTTAATTATTTTCTTGTTAATTAAAAGAAAATAGTTCTTTTTTATGTAAAAACAAAGTAAATCTCACATAAGATAAAAAGTCCTATTTTATAAATCTATAACATAATGTCTTAATCTTAGAATTAGCTCTTTATAAAAAGCTAAAATAAGGGCTTTTTTATGTAAAAAACTTCATAAAATTAACTTTTAAAAATTTTGTTTTAATATCTTTTTATGAGCTATGTATTATAAAGTTATAAATTATGGTAAAAATCAAAGCTAAAAGCTTTATAGCGTGCATTTTCTAAATTGAAAATAAAGGCTTTTTAAGATAAAATAAGTAATTCAAAAAGCGATAATTTTTTTTAAAATTTAAGCTTTATATAAAGTTATTTTTCAATTGATTTTATAGGTAGAATTTCATGGTAGATAAGGTAGATGATGCATCTTTAGACAATAAGGACATAAACCTTGCAAATGATAAAGAAAATGAGATTGATTCTGTAAATATAGATGCAAATAGTGAAAGTAGTGATGCAAAAGGCCCTGACATCGCATCATCATCTGTAAATATAAGCTCTCAAAGCATTAAACTTGAAGATGAACTTAAAAAGTCATTTATTGACTATGCAATGAGTGTTATTGTAGATAGAGCTCTACCTGATGTAAGAGATGGTTTAAAACCAGTACATAGACGTGTTTTATATGATATGTATGATCTAGGTATTGGTTCTTCAAGTCAAACTAAAAAATCAGCTCGTGTTGTTGGTGATGTTATAGGTCGTTTCCACCCACATGGTGATGCAGCTGTATATGATACCATTGTGAGAATGGCTCAATGGTTCTCTATGCGTTCACCTCTAATTTTTGGTCAAGGTAATTTTGGTAATATAGATGGCGATGGTCCTGCTGCTATGCGTTATACCGAAATTAAGATGACTAAGATTGCAGAAATGATGCTACAGGATATGGATAAAGAGACTGTAGACACATATGCAAACTATGATGGTAATGAACAAATTCCAGAAGTACTACCAACACGCTTTCCAAATTTATTAGTAAATGGTTCATCTGGTATTGCTGTAGGTATGGCTACTAATATTCCTCCCCACAATTTAGGTGAGGTTATTGATGGCTCTATAGCTATGCTTGATAATCCAAATATAAGCTTAGATGAGTTAATGCAAATAATTAAAGGTCCTGATTTCCCAACAGGTGGTTATATTGTTGGTAATCAAGGTATTAAAGAAGCATATGCAACAGGTAAAGGTCGTTGTATTATGCGTGCAAGAACTCATACAGAAGAAGATAAATCAGGTAGAAAAACTATATATGTAGATGAAATACCTTATATGGTCTCAAAAAGTGCTATTGTAAAACAAATAGCTGATTTAATTCGTGAGAAGAAAATTGAAGGTATTTCTGAGGTTAATGATTTATCTGATAAGGATAATTTAGTACGTATTGCTATTGATTTAAAACGTGATGCTCATGAG
>JARHZF010000068.1 GCA_029258325.1 Anaerobiospirillum sp.
TATGATTAGAAAATACAGAGAGGATATAACAAGACAAAGCTTTGATGAAGCTTATTTGAAACTAACTAAAAAGACTCAAAGTGTTACTGTTTAAAATATCAAAAAACTTATAGGGTCTAGGCAAGTAAATCTAGCACTAATAATTAGAGATTATAAAAGAAAAGCATGTATAGCTAATATGGTTGAAAATATGTAAAAGCAATTTACTATACAAGATAAAAAAGGAGAAGTTATGAGATTTAGATAAGAGAAGTGAGAGTTACGTACAATATATTTGTCTATACTTTACACATAAATACATATTTACTCACAGTTTAATTACAAAATTTTATATATACTTTATGATACTTAAAATAGATGTATATAAAAACTAATATTATTAAGTTTATAAAAATCAAAAAAGGTTTTATATTTTCTGTTTTTTTTTATAAAAATTATCTTTTATTGATTTTTGATCTTAAAATAAAAGTTCAAATAAAAAGGAGAGTAAGTTTATGAAACAAGATTTACAAAATAAAAAAATTGTTTTAGGTGTTACTGGTGGTATTGCAGCATATAAAGCATGTTCTTTATGTCGTCTTTTAATAAAAAAAGGTGCTGATGTTCATGTGATTATGACAAAAGCTGCAACTAATTTAGTATCTAAGAAAACTTTAGAAATTCTATCTCATCATGAGGTTTTAGTAGAATTTTTTGAAGATATTTCAGATATTCTACATATAGAAGTTACAAAAGATGCTGATCTTTTTGTTATAGCACCTGCTACAGCAAATACTATCGCTAAAGTAGCTCACGGTTTTGCAGATAATGCTCTTACTGCTTCAATCTTAGCATCTCACTGCCCTATAGTATTTGCTCCTGCTATGAATACAAGAATGTATAAGAACTTAGCAACACAAGAAAATATACATACTCTTGTAAATAGAGGTTATTTTGTTATAGCTCCAGATTCAGGTTCACTTGCTTGTGGTGAAGAAGGTGAAGGTAGAATGAGAGAGCCTGAAGATATTGTTGCATATATAGTCTCTTTACTTCACAGATTTGAGATTACCTATAAAGAAACAAGTTTCTTAGAAGCACCTCTAAAACCTTTATCTCTAACAGAAACTAAACTCTTACCAAGATCTAATGGTGCAAATCTTAAAGTTTTAATTACAGCAGGTCCTACAATAGAGCCTATTGATCCTGTACGTTATATAAGCAATAAAAGTTCAGGTAAAATGGGATATGCACTAGCAGCAGCAGCTCAAAAACGAGGTGCTTATGTAACTATCATCTCAGGTCCTGTAGAGGAAAATGCTAAAGATGGTATTGCTGTTATTGATGTTAAAACAGCTAAAGAGATGTATAGTGCTGTAATGAAAAAAGCACAAGATTATGATATTGTAATAGGTTGTGCTGCAGTTTCAGATTATAGTGTTGAAAATGTATCTTTAAGTAAAATCAAAAAAGATGATAATGATGAGTTAGTTTTAAAACTTGTTAAAAATAAAGATATTATAAAAGAAGTTGCATCTTTAGAAGAGAAAAGACCTTTTGTTGTAGGTTTTGCAGCTGAAACTAATAATTGTGAAACTAATGCTATTGAAAAAATTACTAGAAAAAATTTAGATTTAATTGTACTTAATGATGTATCAAATACATCTATTGGTTTTAACAGTAATGATAATGAAGTTACCATTTTTGATAAAGATGGTAAGATTGCTAAATTTGATAAGGCATCTAAAGATATTATTGCTGATAAAATTATGGATTTAGTTTTTGATAATTATCATAAAGTTAGACAATAAAAAGGATATTTGATGCTTAACATACAAATTAAGATTTTGGATAAGAGACTTGGAACAGATGCATTTCCTCTACCTCAATATGCTACAGATGGTTCTGCAGGTGTTGATTTAAGAGCTATGCTTGATGAAGATACTATTGTTAAAGCAAATGGTCATCTTCTAGTTCCTACAGGCTTTAGCATGTATATTAAGGATGAAAATGTATGTGCAACTGTATACCCTCGTTCAGGTCTTGGTTTTAAACATGGTATTGTTCTTGGTAATTTAACAGGTCTTATTGATTCTGACTATCAAGGTCCTCTAATGGTACCTATTTGGAATAGAAGTGATACAGATTTTAAGATTTGTGTAGGCGATAGAATTGCACAAATGGTATTTCTACCAATTATAAAACCATCTTTCAACATTGTAGATGACTTTGTTGAAAGTAGTAGAGGTCAAGGTGGTTTTGGATCTACTGGTATTTAAAGAATAAATGGGGCATAAAGCCCCATTATTTCTTATTTGTTGATTATTAATTTTTTTAACGTGAACTTAAAAGATTTTCAAATCTTTCTATTTCAAGTTTAGTTTGATTTAAAGCACAACCACCTAAAACATCTCTTTTTGATAAAGCTACATTTAAATCAAGGCAGGTATAAACACTTTCATCAAATACAGCATGAAACTTCTTAAACTCATCTAAACTAAGTTCTTCAAGTCTCTTTTCTTGTTCTATAGCATATAAAACAGTGCTACCTACAATTTCATGAGCCTCTCTAAAAGGTATTTTCTTAGATACTAAATAGTCAGCAAGTTCTGTTGCATTTGAATATCCACCTAAGGCTGCATTTAAGACATTTTCTTTATTAATCTTAATATCTTCAAATACTAAAGCCATCATATCAAGACAATCATGATAGGTATCAAGTGCATTAAATAAACCCTCTTTATCCTCTTGTAGATCTTTATCATAAGCAAGAGGTAGAGCTTTTGTTGTCATTAAAATAGCATTTAAGCTACCAATAACACGACCACATTTACCACGAATAAGTTCAAGTGCATCAGGATTTTTCTTTTGTGGCATTAATGAAGAACCAGAAGTTACTTTATCTGATAATTCAACAAAATTAGCCTCACCTGAATTATAGATAATTAAATCTTCAGCAAGACGTGATAAATGCACCATAGAAATAGATGCACAAGATAAGATTTCAATAACATGATCTCTATCTGATACAGCATCTAAACTATTGTAAGTTGCACGTTCAAATTGTAACTCTTTAGCTAATTTATCCCTATCTATCTTATATGCAGTACCAGCTAAAGCTGCAGAGCCAAGAGGACATGTAGACATTAAAGATAGAGCATTATTAAATCTTCTATAATCACGCTCAAACATTTGCATATAAGCTAAAACATAATGAGAGAATGTTATAGGTTGAGCTCTTTGTAAGTGTGTATAGCCAGGGAAAATCTGACCTTGATTTTCTTTAGCTACTTTTAATAATTGTTTTTGTAAATTAGTTATAGATAAAAGTACACTTTCTAAAGCGTGACGACACCATAGTTTTAAATCTAAGGCTACTTGATCATTTCTACTTCTACCTGTATGTAATTTTTTACCTAGTACACCAACTTTTTCAATTAAGCGTCTTTCAATATATGAATGAATATCTTCATCATCACAAAGGGCAATTTTTTCTAAATTATCTTTGTGTTCTTCATATAATTCTTCTAAAGCTTTTTTTAAAGATGCTAGCTCTTCATCTGTAATAACACCTACAGATGCAATAGCATTTGCCCATGCTATTGAGCCTTCTATATCTTCAAGAGCCATCTTATAATCAAACTTTAAAGAATCATTAAAATGTTTGAATCTTACATCTGAATCTTGTTTAAAACGACCACCCCATAGAGCCATTTTTTTTATCCTTTTAAATAAAGCCTAGGCAAAAAGTCCTAGGCTTTTTGGTTAATATTTTTATGTTTATTTTTTGCTTAAGTTTATAGCACGAATTCTTGATGGTAATGAGTATAAACGGATAAAGCCTTCTGCATCTGCTTGATTATAAACTTCATCTGCACCAAATGTTACAAAATCAAAGTTAAATAAGCTATTTTTGCTTTCCTTTTGAATTACATCAATATGACCTTTATATAGTTTTACTACAACAGTACCATTTAGATCTTTTGCAATTTCATTAGCTGATGCCATCATAACTTCACGTAGACGTGTAAACCATCTGCCATCATAAACAAGTTGAGCAAATTCAACTGCTAAATGCTCTCTAAATACAAGAGTACTTCTATCTAATACTAGTTGCTCAATAGCTCTTAGAGCTTTATAGATAATGCTACCACCTGGAGTTTCATAGCAACCACGTGATTTCATACCAACTAATCTATTTTCAGTGATATCAACACGACCTACACCATGTTTTGCACCAATTTCATTTAAAGTAGTAAGCATAGCAAAAGGACTTAACTCTTTACCATTAAATTTAGTAACAATACCTTGTTCAATATCTAAGGTAAATGTTTCAGCCTCATCTGGTGCTTTTTCTGGAGATGTTGTCCATACCCATACATTTTCACTTGCAGCATTCCATGTACTCTCAAGCTCGCCACCTTCTGTTGAAATATGAAGAACGTTAGCATCACGTGAGTAAATCTTCTTTAAAGTTGTTTTACATGGGATATTACGCTCATTTAAATAAGCTAAACAATCTTCACGTGATTGTAAGTCCCAAATACGCCATGGAGCAATAACATCTAAATCAGGAGCTAAAGCTGCAACAGCACCTTCAAAACGAACTTGATCGTTACCCTTACCTGTTGCACCATGAGAAATAGCATCAGCACCAACTTCTCTTGCTACATCTACCATAGCTTTTGCAATAATAGGTCTTGCAATAGAAGTACCTAAAAGATACTCACCTTCGTAAATAGCACCTGTTTTAAAGGTCTCAAAAACATAATCTTTAACAAATTCTTCACGAAGATCACGTACTATACAAGAGATAGCACCAGAGTTCTTTGCTTTTTCCTCAATACCCTCTAAATCTTCTCTTTCCTGACCGATATCAGCTACAAAGCAAACAACTTCACAGCCATAATTTTCTTTAAGCCAAGGTACAATAGTTGATGTATCAAGACCACCTGAATATGCTAAAACAACTTTTTTATATTGCTTTTTTTCTTTATTTAACATTTTGTTTTTCCTTAATTTTACTGCATATATTTATGTAATAAAGCCATATGAGTATATAAACGATTTTCAGCTTCATCAAAGACTACTGATTTACTACCATCTATAACCTCATCTGTAATCTCATAACCTCTATGAGCAGGTAGACAATGCATTACTAGTTTTGCACCTGACTTATTTAGGTTATCCTTATTTAGTTGATATTGTTTGAATTTATTTAAGACATCATCTAAAGGAGTATTATCACCCATAGATACCCAAGTATCTGTATAGACAACATCAAAATCATGAAGTAAAGAAATATCAGATGTGACATTTAAGTGTGAGCCACTATCTTTTGCTATTTCTTGTGCTTTTAAAAAGACTTCTGTATCAGGTCCATTACCTTGTGGACAAAAGCAAGTTACATGAGCTCCTAAGATGGAAGCTGCTACAAGTAAAGAATTTGTTACATTATTACCATCACCTAAATAAGCGATTTTTACGCCCTCAATCTTATTTAAGTGTTCATATATAGTCATATAATCAGCTATAGCTTGAGCTGGATGATATATATCTGATAGTGCATTTAAAACAGGAACACTACCTTTTAAAGAAAGCTCTTCTAATGTTTTTTGAGAAAAAACACGACCTACTAAAGCATGAGACCATCTAGATAGATTACAAGCATAATCAGATATTGATTCACGTTTACCTAAATCACCACTTTGTAAATCTAAATAAACACTTTGAGCACCAAGTCTATAAGCTGCAATTTCAAAAGTAGTTCTTGTTCTTAAAGATGGTTTTTCAAACATTAAAATTACTGTTTTGCCTTTAAGAGTATCTTGATATTTAGCATTATTATTTTTCATATCTATAGCTTTTTTAATAATGTCTAAATATTCATTTTTTGAATACTCAAAACCTGTTAGTAGATGCATAAAGACCTCTAAACACTTAGATAATTAATTTTTAGTTGAATTTTATTTAGATAAAGAGACAAAAGGATATCTGTCTCTATACATAGGAGAGCTTTTATCGTCGTTTAGCAAAGGTAAATGCTAAAGATATGTTTTTATATAAATTTAAGTATAATGTTTTCATACCTACATCTTAACAAGATTTTTATATGTTTTGTTTAAATAAACAAAAAAAGTGCAAAAATATTATTTTTAAATTAAAATTCACCAATACGGTGCAAAGCAAGAGTTAAAGCAGCTATAGAGCGAGCTTCTCTTAATGGTGAATTATCATCAAAAATCAAATGCTTAGCTTCATCTATAGACACTTTTACTATTTCAATAGGCTCAGGTTCATCACCATCTAACTTATGTACATATAAATCTTCACAAAGATACACATACATAAGTAAAGATAACATTCCAGGAGCTATAGTCATACCACCTTTTAATAAGCTTATCTTATGAGCCCCATAACCTATTTCTTCTTGCAATTCACGTAAAGCTGCTATATCGCTTTGTTCACCTTTATCTATCTTACCTTTAACAAAACCTAACTCATAAGAATGTGTTCCACAACAATACTCACGTGTCATATAAAAATGTGTACCATCAAAAGGAACTACTAAGACAGCACCATTACCACCTTGTATTCTTTCATATTTAGCTTTAACTCCATTTGAAAACTCTAAATCTAATTGCTCTACTGTAAATAAAGATGATAGTTTTACAACTGTCTTATTTAAAATCTTAGGTAGTGTATGTAAACTCTTTGCTATTTTCATTTTAACTATCTCTTAAAATTAAGTTCAAATTAATATGTTGTATAATTAGCTAATGTTAATTTAATACAAAAAAATAAAAAAGGCTTTTTTTACTTTGATAGAAAAAAATGATAAAGATTCTGCAGTTCGCCTAGATAAGTGGCTTTGGGCTGCTCGTTTCTATAAGACAAGAGCACTTGCAAGACAAATGATTGAAGGTGGTAAAATAGAATACAATGGCTTTAGAGCCAAACCATCTAAAATTGTAGAAAAAGGTGCTTTAATAAAATTATTACAAGGTAATGTTAGACGTGAAGTTTTAGTTTTAGGTATATCCTCAACTAGAGGTAGTGCTACTATTGCACAAACTTTATATGAGGAAACTCAAGAAAGTATTTCAGAAAGAGCAAGGCTTCAAGAGCTACATAAAATGGCTGCTTTAATTGCACCTCACCCTGATACTAAACCTAATAAAAAAGAAAGAAGAAAACTTCTTTTACTAAAACAAAAGCATTTTCAAGAGGACTAAAAATGGAAATTAATTCTAATGTAACTAGGTTTTTATTTGATAATCATGGTGTACGTGGAGAAATAGCTCAAATTTATGAGCCTTGTAAAGAACTACTGAAAAATCATAATTATGAACCATCAATTAAAAAATTAATGTTAGAACTTGTAGCATCATCTGTATTAGTAGCTGACTTAATGAAAAAAGATGATGAAGTTTTAATTCATATAAAAGGTGGTAAAGGCGATAAAGCTATAGATTATGCTGTTGTTAATATAAATAAAGATTTTTCTTTTTATGGCTCTTGCATAAAAAGAGAAAATAATAATTATGAAAATGCAACCTTTAAAGATTTAATTGGCGAAGGTGGTGTTTTAATTATTTCTATTAGATCTGCAAATAATAATATGTGGCAAGGCGTTGTACCTCTTGAGCATGACAATATATCCTTATCACTTGAAGATTATTTTGAAAAATCAGCTCAATTACCAACTAAAATCTATATCTACACAGATGAAGAAAAAGAATGTGCCTGTGGCATAATGTTACAAGTCGTTGCTGCTATTGAAAATAATAAAGAATCACTTGAACATTTAAGTATTTTAACAGCAACACTTACTCAAGATGAAATTGTAAACTTAGATACACATAAGATCTTATCTCTTTTATATGCAAAAGAAGATACACGTGTATTTGAGCCTCATAATGTTTCATTTAAATGTATTTGCTCAAAAGAAAGATTTGAAAATGCTCTTATGTCTTTAAAACAACAAGATATAAAAGATCTTGTTGATGATGGTAGTGCTACTATGATTTGTCATCATTGTAATAGCCAATATACATTTACTAAAGATGAACTTTTACAAATCTTAAGAAAGATAAGTCAATAATATATTAAAGATGTTTATATGTTGCTAAATACTTAATATTTAGCAACATTTTTTATTTTTAGTGCTGTAAGTTCTTTACTACAGATGGACCATGATAACATTGTGCTACAGGCATCATCTCTATCTCATTAATATTTACATGCCATGGTAAATTAATTAAAAAAGATACAGTATGTGCAATATCATCAGGTGTAATAGCCTCAACATCCTTATATAAGTCTTTAACCTTTTGTTCATCATTTAGTCTTACATAAGAAAATTCAGTATCAGAACAAAGACCTGGTTTTATATTAGTAACCTTTATAGCTGTTCCTACAAGATCTGTTCTTAAATTCTTACTAAATTGAGCAACAAAAGCTTTAGTTGCACCATATACATTACCACCTTGATAAGGATAGTCACCTGCAATTGATCCTAAATTTATAATATAACCCTTATTTCTCTTAACCATAGAAGGTAAGATAGCATTAGTTACAGCTAAAAGACCTAATACATTAGTATCAACCATAGTCTTAAAATTAGAAAACTTAGCATCTTGAACCTTATCTACACTTAATGCTAAACCTGCATTATTTATTAAAAGATCTATGTCATGTAAATCTTCTTCTATGTAATCAAAAATATGTAAAACCTTATCTGTATCTGTTACGTCTAAAACTAAAGGATATAAGTCATCACCTAACTCATTTTTTAGTTCTAAAAGTTTATCCTCACGTCTTGCAAGAGCTATAACTTTATAATTATTGTTTATAAGCATTTTGCAAATAGCACGACCAAAACCTGCAGATGCACCTGTTACTAAAGCAATTTCTTTTTTAGACATTTTATATACCTTTTACTTATGTTTCTAAAATTTCTATAATATTTTATGATTATTTCTTGTGCATTGCGTATAAATTTATTTAATTTTATAAATACAATGTAAAATATCAAAAACTAATTTAAGGTTAATAGGTGTAAAAAATGAATCCAATATATTTAGGCGTAAATATAGATCATGTTGCAACTGTTAGAAATGCAAGAGGTGGTATTTATCCTGATCCTGTAACAGCAGCAGCTATATGTGAAATAGCAGGAGCAGATGGTATTACTACACACTTAAGAGAAGATAGACGTCATATTACAGATAGAGACGTAAGAATTATAAGGGAAACAATTCAAACAAGATTAAATCTTGAAATGGCAGTAACAGATGAAATTATTGCTATAGCAACAGCAATTGCTCCTCATGCTTGTTGTATGGTTCCTGAAAAAAGAGAGGAAGTTACAACAGAAGGTGGTCTTGATGTTGTACATAATTTTGATAAAGTAAAAAAAGCAGTTGCAAGATTAAGTTCTGTAGGAACAGAATGTTCTTTATTTATAGATCCTACTAAAGCACAAATTGATGCAGCTATTGATGCAGGTGCTCCTGTTATTGAGTTTCATACAGGTCACTATGCAAACTTTAGAGGTCAAGAACAAATAGACGAGTTCTCAAAAATAAAAGAAATGGCTTATTATGCACATGATAAAGGTCTTAAAGTTAATGCAGGTCACGGTTTAACTTATGATAATGTTGCTAATATAGCAAGTATTAGTGTTATTAATGAATTAAATATTGGTCATAGCATTATTGCAAGAGCAATTTTTGTAGGTCTAAATCAAGCTGTATCTGATATGAAAGATATAATGCAAAAAGCCAGATTTAATTTAAAAGCTTAATTTATTTATAAAGATAAGGTCTAAACAATGCAATTAAATATCTTAAAAACAGGAAATGCTAAAGGTAGACCTTTAATTTTGATTCATGGATGGGGTGCTGATACAACATTCATGCTACCTGTAGCTAGAATGTTTGAAGATCATGATGTTTGGGCAATTGATCTCCCTGGATATGGTTATAATAGCGAGTTTAAAGAATTAGCTTTAAACTTTGATGAAAGTGTTGATGCTATTTTAGAAACTATTCCTGATAATTGTGATGTAATAGCTTGGTCATTAGGATCTCTTTATGCAATAAGAGCATGTGAAAAAGATATTTCAAAGAAAATAAGATCACTTACTCTTGTCTGTGGGACACCAAGATTTCCTGCAGATTTAAATTGGATCGGCATGTCATCTGATATAGTTAAACGTTGTAGAACTCAATTAACCCCTCAAAGATGTAGTCGTATTTTAAATTTCTTCATAAGAATGCAATCTGTAAATTTAACTCAAATATGTCCAGATTACATTATGATGCAACAACTATTTAATACCATGCCTCTTGTTGATTTTGATGTTCTTTATAATGGTCTTAATGTAATGTCTTTTGTTGATGAAAGAGAGGCATTTAAGAATTTAAAAGTAAAAACACTTATTTTATTTGGTAAGGCAGATAGATTAGTTCCATATACAACCTATCAAAGTATATTATCTCTACGCACATGCGATCACCATATTTTTAATGAGTCAGCTCATGTTCCTTTTTTAACTCAACCTTATGAGTTTGAACTTGTAGTTAGAAACTTTATAAAATAATTTAGTATATGTGATATTTACTTTTTTATATAAGAAAGAACACTATTGTTTTTAGATAACAATGTAAAAATACTATGCACTAATAATTTTTATAAAAATTATATTTTTTTTTAAAATTTTGTAACAAAAATTAAATACGCCTATAAAATTTTACGTTATTATAGCAGTAGAAGATATTTACCAATTAAAATTAAGGATTTTTCTTATGGAGATTGCATCAAATAATATTTTGAGCATTACACCTCCATCTTTCCAATTAGGAGCAGAGGAGGCTAAAAGAGAAAGTTCAACTCGTGTTCAAATTCCTCAGCCAAGAGATAGCCAAGGCTCTCAAGCTCAAAGTCATATTAATGATCAAAGAGGTAATACTCAAGGTCAAAATTCTCAATTATTTGCAATAAACCAAGGTTTTCAGGAAGAGAAAACTGAGGCTTTAAGACGCGATAAGAGAGAAAATAATAAAAATAAAGATAGCGATCAAGAGCAAAAACAAGAAAATCCAAAGGATAATAAATCAGCAACTAGCAGTAATACTAAATCTAATAATAAAGCTAGTTCAGATTTACAATTACAACAAAATGTACAGCAAACTCAAGCTAATGCTATAAGTCACAAAAAAGTTGTAAGTCCTAATGATAATATTGCAGCATCTTATAAAGCATCTTCTAACAGAGATTTAAAAGGTTTTTTAAAGCCAAAATTTTCTGCTAAGTTTTTTAATGGTGCTAAATTTTCAACATCTAATAAAGATCTATCTCAAGAACATAGTAGAACAGGCAATGCTATAAAAAGACGTTATAACTCGATTATGCCATCGCTTAATCTTGGAAATAATTTAAATATAGCTATCTAATATAAAAAAGACTGTTTTTAAACAGCCTTTTTTATTTCTTATCTAACTAAAGATTTTAAGTATTCTTGTTGTAATTTCTTGCTATCCTCTAAAGAGAAAGCCTCTTCATCCTTTTTAATATCCTCATCTGTAGGTTCTATGGAAAAATCCATAACCTCTTGTTCTTCAAACCAAGATGGTTTTTCATAAGAAATCTTATTTATATACCAAATCTTTTGTCCTTTAGGGGTAATTACTACACACTCATCATCCTCTTTCTTACCTAAAAGAGCACGAGCCATAGGAGAGTCTACTGATATATAGTTAGAACGACCAAAGATTTCCTCTGAGCCTACTATTCTTATTTGTAATATAGTACCATCTTCATCTGCTTCAAGTTCAACATAAGCACCAAAGAAAGCCTTACCATTTTGTTGAGGATTGTACTCAATAACCTCAAGTTTATTTAAACAAGTTCTTAAATATCTTATTCTTTTATCAATTTGAGCTAATAATCTCTTATTATATTGATAATCTGCATTTTCCGATCTATCACCTAAACTTGCAGCCCATGATACTTTTTGTGTAATATCAGGTCTTTTTTCATTCCATAAATAATCTAATTCTTTATGTAATAAATCATAACCCTGACGTGTAATAAATGGTTTTTTCATTTTATATCTTCTTTTTAAATTAAATTTAAATAAATGTTTTTTTTATAATTTATAAGTTAAATATCTATAACCAATCTTAAGTATATATTAGTTTTATATAAGAGGATAAATTTTCTAAAAATATATTATATATGCAAAAGCCTAGGTTTCCCTAGGCTTTTTTCAACTAATTAAATATTAGTTTAAATTATAATTTTGGACCTGCTGCAACTAATGCTGGAGCTTGAGCCTCGAACTTCTTGAAGTTCTTGATGAAACGACCAGCTAGATCTTCTGCCTTCTTATCCCACTCTGTTGGATCTGCGTATGTGTTACGTGGATCTAGAATGTTGGTATCAACACCTGGTAGAGCTGTTGGAACCTTGAATGCAAATAGAGGGATTTCCTTAGTTTCAGCCTTATCGATTGAACCATCTAAGATTGCATCGATAATACCACGAGTATCCTTAATAGAGATACGTTTACCTGTACCATTCCAACCTGTGTTTACTAAGTATGCACTAGCACCTGATGCTTGCATTCTCTTAACTAGAACGTCTGCATAAGTAATTGGAGGTAATGTTAAGAAAGCTGCACCAAAGCATGATGAGAATGTTGGTGTTGGCTCAGTAATACCACGCTCTGTACCAGCTAACTTAGCTGTAAAGCCTGATAGGAAGTAGTACTTAGTTTGATCTGGTGATAGGATTGATACTGGAGGTAAAACACCAAAAGCATCTGCTGATAAGAAGATTACACGCTTAGCAGCTGGACCTTTTGATACTGGTTTTACGATGTTCTCAATGTGATAAATTGGGTATGAAACACGAGTATTTTCAGTTACTGACTTGTCACTGAAATCAATCTTGCCTTGACCATCAACAGTTACGTTCTCTAATAGAGCGTCACGCTTAATTGCATTCCAAATATCTGGCTCATTTTCCTTAGATAGGTTGATAACCTTAGCATAACAACCACCTTCAAAGTTAAATACGCCATCATCATCCCAACCGTGCTCATCGTCACCAATTAGAAGTCTCTTTGGATCTGTTGATAATGTGGTCTTACCAGTGCCTGATAGACCGAAGAAGATTGCTGTCTCAGTACCTTCTTTGTTAGTGTTTGCAGAGCAGTGCATTGCTGCAATGCCTTTTAGAGGTAGGTAGTAATTCATCATTGAGAACATACCTTTCTTCATTTCGCCACCATACCAGGTGTTTAAAATGATTTGCATCTTCTCTGTTAGATTGAATACAACAGCAGTCTCTGAATTTAGACCTAACTCTTTGTAGTTTTCAACTTTAGCCTTAGATGCGTTGATTACAACGAAATCTGGCTCGAAATTAGCTAGTTCAGCCTCTGATGGACGGATGAACATGTTAGTTACGAAGTGAGCTTGCCAAGCTACTTCCATTACGAAACGAATCTTTAGACGTGTGTCAGCATTAGCACCACAGAATACGTCAACTACATATAACTTCTTATTTGACATCTCTTTAACAGCGATGTCTTTTAGAACGTTCCAAGTTTCTTGAGTTACTGGCTTGTTGTCATTCTTAAATTCTTCACTTGTCCACCATACAGTGTTTTCAGTGATTGAATCTTTAACGATAAACTTGTCTTTTGGTGAACGACCAGTATAAACACCAGTCATAACGTTAACAGCACCCATCTCTGTTAATGTACCTTTTTCAAAACCTTCTAACTCTGCCTTGCTTTCTTCTGCAAATAATTGCTCATAAGAAGGATTGTGAACGATTTCAGTAGCACCAACAATACCATATTTGTCTGCTAGAACGTCTTTTAAACTCATTTATATTTCTCCATAATAAACACCAAGAACTGTTCTTGGTTTTTTAGACACTTATCATTCTACAGTAAAACTAAAAAATAAGTAATAATTTAAATATAAAATTTTTCACTTTGCTGTATAAAAGTACAAATAGTAATATACTAAGATAAAAAATTTTATTTAATAAAATTATTAATTCCAGACTATTTTACTATATAAACTTTGAGGTAATAATGAGTAAAATCACAGTTACAAAAGTAGCACAAGATTATTTTAAAAAAATTATAAATAAGCAAGGTATAGATGGTCTTGCTATTAGATTAACAGCTACAAATGTAGGTACTCCAGGTGTTGAGTGTGGCATTCTTTATTGCCCAAAAGAATATATTACAACTCAAGATGAACACTTTAAGATGGATGGCTTTGAAATTGTAATAGATAAAAATGTTACAACTGTTTTAGATGAATCTGTCATCAACCTAACACAAGATGAAAATGGCAATGAGACTTTAACATTCCATGCCCCTAATCTAAAGAAAAAAGCACTACCTGATGATGCTCCTTTAAAAGATCATCTAAAATTATTTATTGAAAATACAGTAGCTCCAACTCTTGCAGGTCACAATGGTTATGTTGAGCTTGTAGATGTTACTGATGACGGTGTTGTACAACTAAAATTCTCAGGTGGATGTAATGGCTGTTCTTTAGTTGGAGTAACCTTAAAAGAAGGTATTATGACTCAACTAAATCAAGCATTCCCAAATATGATTAAAGATGTAGTTGATGTTACAGAGCACGTAAAAACTGAAGAATCATTTAGCTAATTTATTTCTTAAAGTAAAAATGGGAGTTTTTAATAAAAAAACTCCCATTATATTATGCAAAATAATAACCTTATTATCTTATACTAATAAACTTGATTTTGTGGTAACTTTTCAAAGTTTGCAGGATAAGTCATTAAAAGAGCATCACTTAAACCAATAATAGTAAAGTGACCATTTTGATACTTAATCATTGCACCTTCAGGAAGACAGTAAATCTTATCTTCTTTATTTACAATTAAATATTCCTCAAGTCTTTCTTCACGACTTTCACCATTATGTCCTGGAATCTTGCCTGAAATAAAATGAGGGTTAATTTGATATGGGAATAAATTAAGAGATGCAAGAGACTCTGGTTCTACAATTGGCATATCATTTGTAGTTTTTATAGTCTTACCAGCTAAGTTAGAACCTGCAGACCATCCTATATAAATAGCATCACCATTTTTTACACGTTTTGAAATAGCTTGTACTAAATCATTTTTATACATTTGATTTAATAACTCAAAGCTATTACCACCACCTACCATAATGACTTTAGCTTGATTTATAGCATCTTTCATATTTGAAAAATGATGAATTGATTTTATTTTAGGATTAGATAGAGCATTTTGTACTTTGCTTTCATATTCATCATATGTAGTTCTAACTCCTGCAAAAGGAATAAATACAATTTCACTATCTTGTAGTTTATTTTCTGCTAAAAAATCATTTATATAATCTTTAGCATGAGTTAAATAACCAGTATCTTTATATCCAGAAGAGCTTAAAAGTAACATAACAGTTTTATCATCTGTATGTCTTGGGGTATTTATTATCTCCTTAGTTACAGTAGTTTCTGTATTTGTTAATGTTGCACTATAGGCTGAAAATGCAACTGATGTAGATACAGCTGCTGCAAGTACAGTAAATAAAAACTTCTTCATAGATAATATCTCCATAAAAACTTCATATTTAAAAGTCTAATTTATACATACCAAAAATCAAATAATTAACTAACTTTACTTTCTAAAATGTGACTAATTTAAAATTTTTATACTATGATATGGAAAATATTGAACTTGAAAATACGTATGTTATAAATTTTAAAGAATATTTATGATCTTACAATGTAAAAAGGGTATACTTTTTGGTACACCCTTTTTTTAAACTAATTAAGCATTAGCTTCTTCTTGCTTTTGCTCAGCTTCTTGAGCTTTCTTTGCACGATAAATTGCTTCAAAGTTTAGTGGAGCTAGATTTAATTGTGGGAATGTAGCTCTACTTACTAAGTTTGAAATATGTTCACGAGCATAAGGGAATAGAATATTTGGAGCAGTTGCACCTAATAAATATTCAAGAGTATCAGCAGGAACATTCTTAACAATGAAAATTGCTGCTTGATTTACTTCACAAATAAAAGCAGTTGTATCTTCAATTGTACATGTTGCAGTTACTCTTAATGATACTTCATATTGATCATTTTCAAGTGTCTTTGTATTTGAATCAAACTCAATCTTTAATTGAGGCTTCCACTCTTTTTGGAAAATTGCAGGTGAATTAGGAGTTTCTAAAGATGAATCCTTTGAATAAACACGTACAATATCAAATTGAGGTTGTAATTGCTCTTGATTTTGCTCTGACATAGTAAATATTCCTATATTAATAAAATTATTTTGTTGTTAATGGTAAATTATTTGATGCCCAATCTAAAAGACCACCATCAAGTAAAGATACTTTTGAAAAACCTTGTTTCTTTAACATTCTTGCTGCGTTAAAAGCATCTGTATCAAATTTATCTTTACCAACAATGATAACAGGACAATCACGCTTTTTATCTATTTGTTGAACTTTATTTGATTTTATATCATTTAAAGTTAGGCTAACTGCATTTGCAATATGACCTTTTTGAAATAAATCTTGAGCCCTTATATCTACAAAAACACCCTCTTCTTTATTTACTGCATTAATAGCAAGAGTTGTAGACATTTTTGAAATTCTAGCTGTACTTATCTTAAATTGTACAACTATAAGCCAAACTAAAACAACGAAAAAACCACCTACCATCATATAATGACGAGTAAAGAAAGCATATAGTTGACTTTGAAACTCAGGATTTGCCAATTCTGACACTTTGTCACCTCAAAAATTTATAAATAAAAATTATTTAAATGATTTATTTTAGCATAGATTAATATTAAATATAGAAAAGCTATCTTTTCTTTTTTATATACAAATTTCTACACTGTAAAAACACTATTTTAATTAGAAAAATCACATAATAAAAGATACATACATTCAATAACTCAACTTTCCGAGCGATTATTTTTAATAAAATGTAATACGCAAGCCGTACTACAGCTCTTTTAAAATATATATTGATTTATTGGTAAATTTCAAGTCTATTTTTGGAAGTGTGTTTTTTAGGTAA
>JARHZF010000150.1 GCA_029258325.1 Anaerobiospirillum sp.
ATATAAATACACGTATTAAAGTGCGTGATAATAGTGTTGTTGCCTATGGTTTTGATAGTAGAGCTCAACTTGAAAAATCTCTTGAGGATAATTTCCTTAAAAATGCAAATGGCTCTATTAAAGATAATAAAGCTTTATTGTATTTAAATAAAAGTATAACTTTAAAAGAAGGTAAAGGTATTTCTTTCAATGAAGGAGATAAAACAGAAAATAAGATTTTACTTGGAGAAAATTCAGCTATTGTAGTGACAGATAATGCTATAAAAGATGCAAATGGACAAGCTGTTATTAATGCAGAAAATAAAGATTTTAAAGTTATAGTAGAAAATCCTTCTAAAGATGATACTCATATCATACTTGCAGGTAAATTTGATGCTTTTAATGATAAAGCTGAAGCTATAAAGATCTTTGGTGATACTGTTGCTCTTGAAAATGATCTTAAAGTAAAAGCAGCTCAAGGACAATTAACAGGAACTATAGGTAAAGATTCTAATTCATTAGATAGTTTAGTTGTTGATAAAGAAGCTGTAGCAAAAGTTAACTATAATGTATCTTCTCCTGTAAAATCTCATGTTGAAAAGATCCTTTCAAATGAAAAAGGCTTTACCAATGAAGATTTTGTAAAGACAGAAACTGGTAAAAGAGTTGATGATTTAGCATATGCTCTTGCTGGTGGTACCACTAATATTGATACAGAAGGTGGTAAATCATTAGAACAAGCATCTCGTTTTGCTTTATATGGTTCTACCTTTAAAGCAACAGATAATGCTATGAAGATGCAACAAGACTCACTTGAGGGCTATATAAATAAAGCTATGGCTATGTCTGCATCAAATGGTGAGCTAGGTTCATTCTTTATAACTCCAAATGTGATTTCATCTGATGTAAAAGATTTAGATGCAGAAGGTTTAACCTATGGTACTAAAGGTACTTTATATGGTTTAACTATGGGCTCTAGCTTCATTGTTCGTGGCGATTTACAATTTGGTGCTTTAGCATCATTTGGTAAAGGTAAATATGATGGTCAAGGCAGTGCAAATGGCATTAAAAATGATTATGATTTCTATGGTGTAGGTGCTTTTGCAAGCTTTGTAAACAATAATTTCTCTTTAACATCTGATATTAATTATATAAGAGGTAAATCAGAAATTACTGCAGATATCATAGGTCCTGATACTTATAAGAAGTTTAATGCAGATGTTGATAGCTCTGTATTATCTTTAGGAATTAATGGTGCTTATAAATTTAATTTAGATAAAGTATCTTTAACTCCATCTTTAGGTATTAGATATTCAACTTATGATATTGATGACTATGAGCTACGTGCAGATAATGATGTATTTATGCAAAATAAATTTGAGACAATGTCTGTATTATCAGTACCTTTAGCTCTTGTTTTAAATTCAGAATTTAGTGATGGCTCATGGGTTGTAAATCCAAGCTTAAGTCTAGGTGTTACATTCAATATGGGTGATAAGAATGTAGACAATAAATCTACTATTGTAAGTAAATACGATGGTATGAATTTAACAACACAAGTTCTTGATAAAGTTGTACTTGGAGTAAGAGGTGGACTTAAGGCTCAAAAAGATGATTTAACCATGGGCTTTTATGTAAACTATCAAGGTTCTAATAAAACTAAAGATCTAGGTTTAAGTGTTGATGCTAATTATCTATTTTAATTAGATCTTTGTAAGGTAGATTTTAAGTCTACCTTACTTATAGTTCATGTGAGATTTATATTGTTTCTACATAATCAATAACTTTTTTGTTTTAAGTAACAATACAAAAATCACAATGACTTTACTTATTTATATTCTTTAGGTTTATATATGCATATTTTCTTTGTAGAAACTCATTATCAATTAGTAAATGCCATTCAATTAATTTTAAATAAAGATTTAAAGAATGTTTTATTTATATTAGATGAACTTAATATAAAAGAAAAAGATATTGCAAGTAGACTTAAAGAGTTAGATTTTGTTTTAGATGTAATATTTTTTAACAATATTACATTTTTATATAGAGATTTAAGAGCTTATAAAAGAGGTGTTGATGTTTCTTTTAGTGAAGCTCTTAAGAACTATGTAAAAAAGAAAGCATTTAAGATAATAAGAAAAATTGATAAAAGACAAACTCTAAAATCTTTTTTTAATATAGATTTCTCTAAATACAAAGATTATGAACTTTTAAGTATAGTTGCTTATAAAAGACAAATTTATCCTTATTTACTAGATTATTATGATATTAAAAACATAAAGCATCTTTATCTTGATGATGGTTTAGGTTCTTATATTTTTGAGTTTAAAAATGAAGATGGTTTTCAGAAAGAGGAATTTTATCTAAGAAATCCTAAATTAATTAATAAGGATAAGTTTATTAATATTGAGCCATGTGATTTAGGTTTATTTTCAAAGAAAAATGAAAAATATCTTAATCTTTTAGATTTTATTTTTGATTATAAGCACATTGATAACAATAATAATATTGTGTTTTTTGATCAATATGAAACAACTGAAAATATAAAATACGAGTTATCTTGTAAAAGAGAAGTATTAGATGTTTTAAATAAACTCTTAAAAGACGTGTCTTTAGATATTAAATATAAGATGCATCCATCTTTAAAAGAAGATCCTTTTAAAAGATATGATTTTTTAAATAAAGATAATTTATTTACAGATAATATAAAAGTTCCAGCTGAGATAAAGCAATTAAGAACAAAAAATAAAATGGTGTATATAACATTTTATTCAACAGCTGCTATTTCACCTGCATTATTTAATGAAGATGATAATGATGTCTTAATAATTTGCTTATACAACCTTTTACCTAAGTCTCTAAAAGATCAATATACTTTTTTAGATGATCTTAATGAGTTTATAAAACTTAGTGAGTGTAAAAATATTTTGATACCTAATAGCTTTGATGAGTTAAAAGATAATATCTTAAAGATAAAAGACTTTTTACAAAAATAAAAGAGAGACCTTATCTCTCTTTTTATCTACTTTATTTTAAAGTTTTTCTATAATTTTGGTATGAATTAGATACCAAAATTAGTAAATGAATGCTGAACATCTACATTTATAAAATTTTAGGATTATTATATGCCTCTTCAAATCTGTCCATAATTTCTTTTTCATTATGTAGACCATGAATATACTCTTGTAAAAGAGGTTTTAAATAGTCAGTCCAAAGAATCTCAAGTTTATTATTTTTATTGAGATCTTTTAATTTTAGAAAATAAGATGCACCTATTTGATAGTTTTTATTTAAACCATCTGTATTGACAATAGCCTCATTAAGAGATCTCATCTTTTGTAGAGCTATATTTTTTACTCTATCATCTAATATATCTAGCATCTCTATTCTTTCATTAGCATCAATTTCAATAAATCTAAATCTACGTCTCATAGCAAAGTCAAAGCTATCTACAGATCTATCAATATCATTCATTGTACCAATGATGTAGACATTCTCTGGTATATAAAATGTATCATCAAATTCTTCATGTAAATTTGAGTATTGTGTTGCAATAGCACCACTCTCTCCTCTATAGCCTGGATCTATAGAGAAAAATAATTCACCAAAGATTTTAGAGATTTCTCCACGATTAATTTCATCTATGATAAATACATATTTAGGAGAATTACTTATATTTATTAGATTTTTATTATTTTGTATATAAATATTATTATCTTTAATATATTGGTAGATTTTATTACACAAAATGAAGTAATAAGAAAAGCTTTGAAAAGCATTTTTGTTTCCTGATAGAGCAGTTATTTCTTTAACTTTTTCAAATTTTCGTCCCAATTCTAATGTTTTAACTATAAGCTTTTGCAAAATTTGTTTTTCTAAAGATAAAGATTTAGTTTCATTTCCTTTTGGTCTATAAGAGATATAGATTCTATTATCTGTAATTTTATTAATAGAAAAAGGTGTTTTATTTAATGTCTCAAATTCATTTTCACTTTCATTTTCTAATAAAGATATAAAAAAATCATCAATAATACTATTGATAATGTCACTATTTGGAGTTTGTTGTAGAGCATTTTTTGCTTTTTTAACAAATTTTTTAAAGATACCATCTTTAAGTTCAAAGCTCATAGTTCCATCATCTTGAGTTATTGGGCGTAGTCCTTCTACAAAATCAGTATAATCATAACCTGGATGGAATTGAACAAATTGAATTTGTTCTTTTTGTTTTTGGGTTAATTGAGATACAAGAGATCCATTTATTACATATGTAGCAATTTCTTTAGCTAAATATGATTTACCTGTACCAGGTGCACCTCTTAAAATTATATTTTTAGATTCTAAAAGTTGTTCTGCATAATTATGTATAGTGTTATTTTTTTTAATTATATTTATAGTTTTTTTAATATTATCATCTTGATTTATATAAGTATTTTCATCTTCTATATTTACAATATAAAAGCCTAAACTTTTTAAAATCTCTTGAGACATTATGTCATTGACAGTACATTGTCCATTTAAGGTTTTATTTACAATGATGCTAGATGGATATAGTCTATTATTATAAATAAAGAAGTGTTGTCCTACTTTTAATATATTTGGAGTTGTATTAATAGTATTTATAATATCTTTTGATTGTAGTTTATTTATAAGAACTTTAAGAAGATTATTCTCATTATTTTCTATTTGATTATAAGATTCAAAAAACATAATTTTTATATCCCCTAAAATATTTATAAGTTATCTACAAACATTGTGTTTTCATATGCTTGTAGATAATATTGTTTTATTAACCTTAAAAGGTCATTTGATATTTAACCTTATATCTTTATAAATGATGTTTCTAGCATCGTTTTTATTATATTAATTATTACAAAAATATATAAAGAGCATAAGAAACTATTATAAAAAATAAATAAGATCTTATTTTTAATTCATGTGAGACTTACGTTGTTTTTGCATAAGAAAGAATTTTAGCTATAAATTCCTCTTCACTCTTTTTCATAGCAACAACAAATTGATCATATGATGTAATATGATCCATATTAGGAATATTAAAGCTTTGTTTTATAACAAAAATATTTCTATCTTTATTTT
>JARHZF010000107.1 GCA_029258325.1 Anaerobiospirillum sp.
ACTGCTCTTTTATGTATAAACAAGGTAAATATCATATGAACTACTAAAATATAAAAATAAGGACAAAAAAATAGCCCTTATAAAAAGAGCTATTAGTCATATGTTAAAAGTATTCTTTTATATATTACTTATATATTCATTATAAAGAGAGTTTATATAATCACTTGTAGCAGTACCATAAGATGTAGCAGTAGCACATCCAGTAGCAACAGCCTTATAGGCAGATAATTTTAAATCATGACTATTTAAAAATTCACTTAAAAATCCAGCTATCATACTATCTCCTGCACCTGTGCTATCAATAGCATCACCACCTAATGAATCTATAAATAAATGAAAATCATGAGATAAAAATAAAGCACCCATATGTCCTAAAGAGACAAGTACATTTTGAGCACCATCATTTAAGATCTTTGTTGCAGCCTTTAATATAGAGTCTTTATCATTAACAGTAAAATCTACATATTCAGATAATTCTGCTAAATTTGGCTTTACTAAAAAAGGTCTATACTTAACAATTGATTTTAAGTAATCAGCAGTAACGTCTACAATAACATTTACGTTCTTATCATTTATAACCTCAAAAAATTTAGTATAAATATTTTGAGGTAGTGATGGAGGAACAATACCTGCTAAAACTAAAAAATCACCATCTTGTAAACTTTTAACTTTATTTAAAAGATAGGTAATATCGTTTTCTGTGACTGTAGGACCTAGACCATGAATCTTAGTATCACTTAATGTATTACTGCTTTCCTTAAGTCTTAGATTTATCCTTGTTCTACCACGTCTTACTCTTATAAAACCTGTATTTATACCTGATGCACTAGCAAGACGCATAAGCTCATCACCTGAAAATCCAGCTACAAAACCAAGAGCAGTAGATGTAACACCTAAATTTCTTAATACAATAGATATATTAATACCCTTACCACCAGGTCTAATTTCTTCTGATTGTGCCCTATAAGTTTCACCATGTATGATCTTAGTAGGTACAGTCATAATTAAATCAAGTGATGGGCTAGGTGTTATAGTATAAATCATATATAAATCCTATTTATGAGTACGAACTTCATTCCATGTTTTGTTCATAAGTCTTAAAACTTCATCTTTTGGAACTACAATATGCATTTTTTCAAGTTTATCTTTAGTATAGTATAAACCCTTATTTTCTCTTATATCTTTGTCTACATATTGTGTTGCAGCAGCATTTGGATTTGCCCAGCGTATATAATTTGTAATACTTGCCATTACTTCAGGACGTAAAATGTAATCTAAGAATTTATAAGCATTTTCCTTATTTTTACTATCCTTTGGAATTGCTAGCATATCATAGCCAGTTAAAGCACCTTCTTTTGGAATTACGTATTCAATAGTACCTTTATGAGCTTCTTTTGCTCTTTGTGCTGCAAAGTCAATATCACCTGCCCATCCTATAGATAAACAAACCTCACCTGCAGCAAGATCATTTAGATAAGAAGAACTGTGAATATATCTTACATATTTAACACCATTAAATAGGGTTTCTTTTGCAACTTGATAATCTTTTGGATTTACAGACTCTGGATCTAATCCTTTATAAATTAATGTAGAGCAAATCATATCTGATGGGCTATCTAAGAAAGTTATGCCACATTTTTGAAGTTTACTTGCAATTTCATCTTTAAAAAATACATCAAAAGAGTCAACAACAAAGTCTTTACCCATAATGGCCTGAACCATTTCTTTATTATAGCCAATACCAGTTGAACCTTCTGTATATGGAATACCATATTTATTATCAGGATCAATCTTAGCTATCTTTGCCATCTTATCTTTATCTAAATTTTTATAATTTGGAAGTTTACTTTTATCTAGTTCTTCTAAAAGATTAAGTTCAGCAAGTCTTTTTAAAACGTGTATAGATGGTGGAATAATATCATAGCCAGAAGGACCACCTGCCATCATCTTTGCCTCTAAGATTTCATTTGAATCAATAACTTGATAATGAACCTTAATACCTGTTTCTTTTTCAAAGTTTTTTATAGTATCAGGTGCTATATAATCAGTCCAATTTAGTATATATAAATCATTACCATCAGCAAAAGAAGGTAGAGTTGTCATAGCAAGAGTTGTAGCTAGGATAAACTTAGAAATTTGTTTTAATTTCACAATAAATCACCTTTATTATTAATATAGTTGAATATATGTTATCTTAAATTTATATAAAGTTTTCACAAAGTCAAATAAATTTATAAATTTATTTATCTTACAAAATATATTTAAATAGTCTTTAATAATATAAATATAATTCATCTATAATAATAAAAAATGAAAAGCATTTTTATGTCTATTTTAACAGCAAAGGAGTTTTTATGAAATTTGATGGAGTTTTAGCTAAAAAAGTGGGTTTAGGTGTTGTAGCTTTTTATGCTTTATATTTAGCATGTGTAGGTATAGCTGCAACAGAAACCCCATCACAATATAAACCAGAACCATTACCTGTAGATGCAACAGATAAAGATAGAGCTCAAGTAATGGCAAATGGTGTAACTTATGCCATAAATCAAGAGTTAAATACTTTATTTGGTTGGCAACCTAATGATTTATTCCTTGTTCCTAGTATTTTGGATAATAAAACAGCTTTCCAAAAAGGAATTATTTACGCTACAAGACCTGCATCTGATATTGTTGCAAATAAGATCTCAAGATTTGGTGATCGTGATACTTTAGATTCTAGATTAAATGATGCAACAACACGTTATTTTGCATATTCAGATACTGTATTTGGTTTTTGGTTTGTTTATGATTCTGAAAATAAATACAAAGAAGGTATTAAAAAATGGAATGAGTGGGCTGCAAATGTAGGTAGTAACAATCCAAAAACAGCTGGTGTTTATAATTTAAAATCAGATGATGTTTATAATATTGTAAAATATTGTATAGATATGACAGACTATGCTTTAGGTACATTAAACTCACAAGAGATAAGTCACTTTGATTCAGATAATGTTATCTACTTTGCAAAGGGTATTTCTGCTGTTGTTGGTAATGTATTAAGAGCTTTATGTGTAGCCGATGCTTCTATTATAGAGCGTGGTGGTGCTGAGAACTTACAAGAAGCTTTACGTCGTTTTGATTATATAAATGAGTTTCAACCAACATATGTTTTAGCTGGTGGTAATCTTATAGGTGATGCTTTAATACCAAATCATGTTGCATCATTATCTCGTCACTTAGACATTGCTATGAGCAGATTAACTGATATGTTAGAGACAATGGAAAAATAATAGATGAATAAGATCTTATCTTGGTTTGAGAATTTAGTTCCTCCTTTTCCTGATTTAGAGGATAAGAAGCCACCAAAAGGTCTTTTTAAATTTATATTATTTTTTACAAAAGGTTTGTGGAAATATCTATGTGCTGTAGCTATTTTCACATCCTTAATGGCAATAGGTGAGGCATTATTTTTTATTTGTCTTGGTCTTATAGTAGATTGGACAAGTGCTATAGAGCCCATATTTTTTATAGAAAAGCATGGTATTGATCTAATATTTATGTTTTTACTTGCTGGAATTTTGCTTCCTATTGCCACAAGTATACATTCACTCTTGTTGTATCAAACAATAAGCTCAAATTATCCAATGCAAATACGTTGGAAATCCCATAATTATCTTTTAAATCAATCTCTCTCATTTTTTTCAAATGAATTTGCAGGTTCTTTAGCTAATAAATTAATGCAAACAGCTATAGCTGTGCGTACTTCTGTTTTAAAGCTCCTTGATGTATGTGTGCATATGCTTGTCTATATAATGACAATGATAATCTTACTTGCAAATGCTGACATACTTTTAACTTTGCCTATTTTTGTATGGCTTATTTTATATTGTTTTTCTATGTATATTTTTATACCAAGACTAAGAATGCTCTCTCAAGAACAATCAGAAAAGCGTTCTAACATGGTAGGTCGTATAGTTGATAGTTATACAAATATTGAAACAGTAAAATTATTTGGCGGTTTTTCATACGAAAGTGATTATGCAAAAGATGGTATGAAAAATTTTATGCAATCTGAATTAAAAGCCCTTAGATATTTAACCTTTTATAATTTATCAGTGCAATTTATGAATTATGCTCTTTTGATTGTTATAACAATACTTGCTCTTTATTTATGGGCAAGTAATAGTGTTACATCAGGAGCTATAGCAATAGCTGTAGCTGTTGCTATTCGTTTAATTAATATGTCACGTTGGATAATGTGGGAAGTAAGTGCTATTTTTGAAAATATTGGTATAGTGTATGATGGAATGCGTACTTTATCAAAACCACTTACAATAACAGATCCAAAAGATCCTATTTCTATAGATAAACTTCATGGCAATATAGAGTTTAAAAATGTATCTTTTTATTATAAAAAGAACAATATTATCTTTAATGATTTAAGTTTTACTATACATGAAAAAGAAAAGGTAGGAATTGTAGGACCATCAGGTTGTGGTAAATCTACCCTTGTTAACTTATTATTACGTTTTTATGATGTAATAGATGGTGCAATTTGTATTGATGGTATAAATATAAAAGATATAAAACAAGATGTTTTGCGTGATAATTTTGCTATGGTTACACAAAATACCAATCTTTTACATAGAACTATAGCTGAAAATATAGCCTATGGTCGTGAGCTTGATAGAGAGTCTATAGAGAGGGCTGCATCTTTAACTGATGCAAAATCATTTATTGAGGAATTATCTGACTTTAAAGGTAGTTCTGGTTTTGAATGTTTAGTAGGTGAAAGAGGATCTCTTTTATCTGGAGGACAAAGACAAAAGATTGCTTTAGCTCGTGTAATTATAAAAGACTCACCTATCTTTATTTTTGATGAGGCGACATCAGCTTTAGATTCACATAGTGAAATGACTATACTTGAAAATTTAGAACAAGTAATGAAAGATAGAACTGTGATTGCCATAGCTCATAGACTATCTACACTTATGAAGATTGATAGAATTATAGTAATGGATAAAGGAAAAATAGTTGAACAGGGTTCACATGAAGAGTTACTGTCTAAAAATGGTTTATATAAAGATCTCTGGCAAAGACAAATTAATGGTTTTTTACCATCTTAATTAACTAAGCTATATCTAAGTATATAAGAGTATAGTTCTTATAAAATAAAGAGGTTTTTATATGGTAAAGATTTGTATTGTTTTTTTTCTTTGTTTTGTTAGCTCTATTTCGTATGCAAATTCTTATGAACAAGAACATTGTTGTAAAGGAAGACCGCAAGGCTTTGATACAGAGCTTACAAGTGTAGCAAAGATACAACAATATGGAAAAGATGATGACTTTGTTCATATAAAAGGTCGTTTTACCAATTATCTTGGTGATGATAAGTATGTATTTACTGATTTTACAGGTTTAACTATTGTTGTAGAGTTAGATGACGATTTTAATTGGTCTCAATTTTCCAAAAATGAATTAATTGAAATTTTTGGTGAACTTGATAAGGACTTTTTTTCTGTAAAAGTAAAATGTAATGGTGGTAAAGCTTTGCAGAAAACAAAGGAAGAAATTGAGCTTGAAAGAGTATTATCAATAAAAGAGAGATAAAAAACTTTAAAATAAGATAAAAGATATAGATAAATCTTTTATCTTTTTAATTTAACACCTAAAATAATCCTAAACTTAACTTTATTAAGTTTAGGATTATTTATTTTATTCAGAAGCTGCTACAGCTTTTTTTACATCTATAGTTATAGACATAAAGTCTTTATCTACTTCACCTGTAATATCTATAAGTTGATCTTTTCTTATATGAGACCAATCGTAATCATCATCTAATTCAACTTCAATAACATCACCTTTAGTATCTGTAAAAAGATATTTATCATGGCTTAAAGCTTTAGTTAAACGACCACGTACAGTAACTAATTGATTATCTGTAGCATTACTTTTAATGTCTTTTACTGATGTAACTAAATCTTGTTCAAAACCTTTAGGAGCATTTGCTAAAGATTGATCACTTTGTGAAAAACCTTGAGGAGCTGCAAAAGATAAAGAAGAAAGAAGAAGAACTGATAATAAAGAGTATTTAAAATTATTCATAATAATATCCTATAAATTTCTTATTTCTAATATTTGTTCACAATATTAATAAATAAGAATTAGATAAAACTTAGAA
>JARHZF010000057.1 GCA_029258325.1 Anaerobiospirillum sp.
TATCTTATAAAAACTTATAAGATATTGAGGATTAAATTTTTAACCAATTAAAGATAGAGCCATTTGTGGTCTCATATTTGACTGCATTAACATTGATGAAGCAGCTTGTTGAATGATGTTTTGTTGAGTTAAGTTTGCACTCTCTTCAGCAAAGTCAGCATCACGAATACGAGAACGTGCATCAGCTGTATTCATAGCAACATTTGATTGATTACGTATAGTTGATTCCATACGATTTTGCATAGCACCTAAATTACCACGTTGCTTGTCAATAACAGCTATAACCTTATCAATCTCATTAATTGCAGCTTGTGCTTTTGATGCTAATGATAAAGTAAATGCAGCATTACTTCTTATAGCAGCTTTAGATACGCTTGCTGCTGTAAGTAGACCAGATAAAGTAAATCCTTTTGAGAAAGCTTTTACTTCTAAAGTATCACCAGTATTAGCACCTACTTGGAATGTAATACCTGCTTTAAAAGATTTTGTTGAAGTAATTAAAGATGTTGGATCATTAGCTTTTACAGAAACCAAAATCTTTTGACCACCAAAGGTTGTTTGTTTTGCAATACGTGTGATTTCTAGGGCTAGTTGATCAGACTCTGCAGTAATAGCCTCACGGTCAGCAGCTGTATTAGTACCATTTGCTGATTGTACAGCTAAAGTACGTATACGTTGTAGCATATTACCCATCTCATCCATAGCTCCTTCCATTGTTTGCATTAGAGCTATCGCATCAGCGGTATTTCTATTACCTTGATTTAAACCATTAACTTGTGTGGTTAATCTATCAGAAATTTGTAAGCCTGCAGCATCATCTTTTGCACTATTAATACGTAAACCTGATGATAATCTTTGATAGGTTGTATTTAATGCATTAGTTGCATTGCCAAGCTTATTTCTACCATTTAATGAACTTACGTTAGTATTTACGTAAAGTGCCATACTGTATGCCTCTTTTTTTTAAATCTATTTTAACTTCTGCTTATATATCGTAATGATAAATATTATCTTTAAAAAAGATATACTCTTTTTTAATTTTTAAGGTAATTATTTTAGTTTTAGTATACAAATAAAGAATTTTGTACAATATTTTAAAAAAATTTTTTATATATGTTATATTTTTAATATGTACAAAGGATATAAATATTATATATAGTATATGAGTTATATTTTGATTAGTTTTTTAGGCAAAAAAAAAGCAAGACTTAGTCTTACCTTTCTTTTATGTATACAATAAAAACGAACTTAGGAAATAAAAGAAACACTTATGCAAATACACTTGCTTTCGTATTTTAATATTTATATATAAGTCAGAAAATAGTAAATTCATTTCTACTGTATACGCTGTCAATTATATAGTAAAAAATGATTATTACAATAGATTTACTCCATTTTTTGTTATTTTTTATTTAACTTTATGTTAAATAAAAAAATTTTTTTTAATGTTTGTATAATAAAAAACATACAATATGCGATGTACTTTTTTCTTTCTATAAATTTTATTTATATTTTTATAAAAACTTAATTTGTGTTTTTAGCTTTTTTAGTCTTAATAATTAAATTTATATCAAAAACTTAATTAGTACTAATAAAATAAGATTTTTTAGATAGTTATTTTGAATATTTTTATTTTTATTTGTAGCATAATAAAGGATATTTTATTATTGTGATCTTTTACATTGTTTAAAAATAAGATCTCATCTAGCATTAAATATATATCTAAAAAAAGATATACTATGAACTCTTTTATAGATGGAGCTTTTATGAAAAAAATTATAATTGCAAACTTTATTATCGCTCTGCTTTTGACATTATCCTTTAATGTTAAAGCAAATGAATATAATATTGTTTTTGCTAGTTTCTTTGGAAATGATCACCCTAATACTAAAATGCTTCTTAAATTTAAAGATAAAGTAGAAACATATAGTAGGCGAAAATTTAAAGTATCTATAAAAGCAAATAGTGAACTTGGTGGCGAAGAAGAAATAATGGATCTTGTTAAAAAAGGCGAGATTCAAATGGCTTTAATAGGTGGTCTTGTAAAGTATGATGAACCTATGCTTGCCTCTTTTGAGCAACCTTTTATTATTAAAGATTGGGATCATGCAAGACGTGTTTTCTTAAGTAAAAATATAAAGCAATTTGAAGGAGACTATTCTACAAAATCAGGTGCTATTATTAAAGGTATTATAGTAAATGGTTTTAGACAAATTTCTTCATCATTTAAAATAGACTCCTTACAAGATTTACAAGGTGTAAAAATGCGTACACCTTTTAATGATATTTTCATTCAATTATTTAAAGCTTTAGGAACAAAGCCAATTCCTATTCCTGCAACAGAAGTTTATAAGTCTTTTGAAAATAAAATAATTGATTGCCAAGATAATCCTTTTACTTTAACAAATAGTATGAAATGGTATGAGTTTAATCCCTACATTTTAGAGACTAAACATATCTTCTCTCCTTCCTTTATTCTTGTTAATAAAGATTGGTATGAACAGCTTAAGGGAGATAATCGTAAATTATTTAATCAAGCTATAAAAGAAGCTGTTGAATATAATTGGGAAATGGCAGAACAAGAAGAACATGATAGCATGAATATTTTAAAGAATAAGGGTGTTACCATCTATCCTGTAAGTGATAGCCTTAAAAATGAAATAAATAAAGCTATAGAGCCTGTATATCTTTGGTTTGATAAAGAAGTTCCTAATGCAAAAGAATTTAGAGACTATTGTCAAAAATTAGAGTAAGAGCAAAAAGTCTATAAAATATATTTTCTTAAAATAAAAAATCACAGGTTTAATATGAGCCTGTGATTTTTTAATGCTTTTTATATTTTTAAACTAAATTACAAGCTGTAAAAGTTTGTACTCTTTTTGGTATATAACTTGTAACTTTTATAAAAGTTCATGCTAAATGTAACAATATCCTAATTTATAGCATTTTAATTTAAGTGAATTTTTTACAAAAAACATATAAGTCATATATTGTATGTTTTAAATAAGATTATTTGTGAAATAAAATTTTAAGTATATAAAGATTTATATAAATCTTAGTAAAGATACAAAAAAAGGGGCATCTTACGACACCCCTAAAAAACGAGTATTTCTACTCAGGAGAGAAAATCTAAAATTCTTTATCTACCAAGTAAAGCAAGTGCAATCTGAGGTTTTTGATTTGCCTGAGTTAATATAGATTGAGATGCTTGTTGAATAAT
>JARHZF010000155.1 GCA_029258325.1 Anaerobiospirillum sp.
CATGATCCCAGGGTCCTGGGATCAGGCCCCGCGTCGGGGTCCCTGCTCTGTGGGAAGCCTGCTTCTCCCTCGCCCTCTGCTTGCTTGATTCTATTTACACATAGATCTCTTTGATTACTATATTGCTCTATACGTAAACTTACATCATTTTTAGCATTACTTAAAGCTAAGTTTGCTTTATTTAATCTCTCAAAATAACGTATGATGTAATTGTTCTTTGCATGCTTTAATCTATTTACACATAGATCTATTTGATTACTATATTGCTCTATACGTAAATTTACATCATTTTTAGCATTGTTTAAAATAAAATCTACCCTATTTAACCTATCTGTATAGAAATTTAAATATTTGTCTTTTGCATTACTTAATTTTTGCATATATAGATTTATATTATTATCCATTAAATCTAATTTATGCTTTGGATTATTTGCTTGTAATACATTTAAAAGAAATTCAACTTTTTGCTCATATGTATCAAATAATCTATAAAGATTTGATTTTAATTGCTCTTTATATACATCTAAAGAGTCTTTAATACGAGAAAGCTCTACCTGACTTACCATAGTAGCAGCATGTGTTGGTGTTGAAGCACGCATATCAGCTGCCTCATCTGCTAAAGTATAGTCAGGCTCATGTCCTACTGCTGATATAATCTTAATTTTAGAGCTAGCTATAGCTCGCACTAAAGCTTCATCATTAAATGCCATTAAATCAGAATAAGATCCACCACCACGTCCTATAATTAAAACATCACAAATATTTTGAGCATTAGCTATATTTAAGGCACGAATAAGCTCTTTAGGGGCACTTTCACCTTGAACAGATGCAGGATAAACAATAACTTCAATAGCTTTATTTCTTTTTTCAAGTACATTTATAATGTCATGTAAAACACTACCTTCATGCGAGGTTATAACACCAACTCTATTTACAAAGGATGGAATTACTCTTTTGTTTTGTGAAAAAACACCCTCATCTCTTAGTTTATTACCTAAAAGACGTACTTGCTCCATAAGATTACCAAGTCCAGCTAGCTCCATACTAGTAACAGATAGCTTAAAACTACCGTTTTTTGAGTAAATAGAGCCACTACCACTTACAATAACCTTTTGTCCTATTGTAGGCGTAAAAGGAAGAGATCTTATATAACTTGCAAACATAATACAATCAAGGCTTGATTGCTCATCCTTTAGCTTAAAATACATATGGCTATAGTTCTTTATTTCAGATATCTCACCTTCAACACAAGCTACACCAAATTTTTTGATTGCACCATCTGTAATAGATATATAAGAGCTAACACTTAAAATATTACGCCTATCCATATTAATCCCATCTTAATCAAAGTTATACTCTGCATTTTACTATAATTTTATTTTACTTGTTTAGAAAAAGAGTATAAAGTTAATACATATCACTATTTAAAATATAATCATTATCACTCATGTATAAGCTTAAAGGAAAGCTTAAGTTAAAAAGTAATTAATAAAAAACCTCTAGATTTACATATAAACTTAAGCAAGTTTTTATATACTATATATGATATGCTAAAGAGCATCTATAAAATATAAATAAGTTTAAATATTTACTCAACTTTCCGAGCGATTATTTTTAATAAAATGTAATACGCAAGCCGTACTACAGCTCTTTTAAAATATATATTGATTTATTGGTAAATTTCAAGTCTATTTTTGGAAGTGTGTTTTTTAGGTAA
>JARHZF010000024.1 GCA_029258325.1 Anaerobiospirillum sp.
AAAGCATTTAAACTTTGACCTTTATTATCTAAAACTCTAGGTAATGAGTTTTGTATGTAATTACCATTTACATAAACACCCTCATTACTTATCTTTACATGATCACCCTCTAATGCAACTATATGCTTACCAATAGGAGCTGTATTAAAGTTACAAATACCCATATTTACATAATTTCTAGTACGTGCAAGATTTGCATATTTAGATGGTAAACAACTTAAAACTAGATCACCTTTTTTTAAATTATTATCTATAGTTTTTGAGTAATATAAGCCATATGGTAATGAACTTGAGGTATTAATCCACAAGATTTTATCATAGGCAAGTAAGGTCACAATACTTGATGTTAATAGAGCTAAACTTAATAAATAAAATTTAAATTTTCCATGTTTTTTTTTCATATATTTACCTAAAACAAAAAATAAGTTTAAAGTTTTAAGTAAAAATCTATAAGTTTATGTGTAAAAAGCTTAGACATTATACAGATAATTTGCATAAAAAAAAGTAGCCTGTCTTGTACAAGCTACCTTCTTTTATTTAATTTGATGGTATGGTTTTTATTATCTTTACATTATCAAGCCTCTTTATAACATGATTTTTGTTATTAGGATGCTTTATTTCATAATCACCAAACTTTTTCCTCTCTAAAAGCAAAGCCCTCTCTTCTTTCTTTATTAGATTTTTCTTATTTTTTATATAAGTATCTAAATATCTAAAAGGAGCTTTATGATACATAAAGGATGTCTTATTTAAATCCTTTAAATTACCATAGCCATTGTAATAAGAGATATCATAAGTCTTATAAAGCTTTTTATTTAAATCTTGCATAAATCTACAGTGTACAAATTTATCGCCACGCATAAAAGCATCTAAATCTTCTTGTAAAAGTGGTAAACCATCACTACAAGTACCCTCTTTTACAATATTAGTACGTGATGATACTAATACACTAAGTTTTGTTTTATAGTCTAAATAAGCACTATATTTAAGGGTATCATTACCAACATCTTCAATAAGATATTGTGTATCACCATTTTCATAAAATTGCATACCAAAGAGTAATTCACCATTTTTAAAGTAAATTATCTTCTTAACTTTACCACTTTCATAGTATTCATAGCTCTTATAAGATGATTCTTTATTATTTGAACTATTAAAATCCTCTTCATAGCTTTTTATCTTATTATTTAAATAAAACTTTGTCTTTATATTTAAATTAGAAGATAGATAATTGCTTTCTTTTATATCACCATTATCATAAAAAAGCACACTACCTTTTGAGATAAAGTTAGAGCCTTTTGTATTTTTAAAACTTACTTTAAATAAATTAGATTGACCATTGTAGCCATTATATTTATAGATAATTTCTCTTTTTATATCACTATCAACAAGATCAACTTCATTTTCAGTAATAGATGCACTTAAAGAGTCATTTTTATCTATAACTATAAGCTTATTATCAATTCTATATAAAATGCTATTTATAGTGCTTTCATCTTTTATAAAGCAACGCACATTATCTTTTTTGCTTTTATTTTTTAGGTCAATTTCATCTTTACATTCTTTAAGATTAGCTATGTCATCTACATAGCGATATAAAGGTTCCATTGTCTCTTGTCTTACAATGTAATCTTCATCTTCACCTATATTTACATTGCTCATAGTTAAGGTCTTAGCATCTACTTGTACATAGTAGCTTTGCTCATAGCCTTGTTCTACATATTTTATATTGTAAACGTCATTATGATTTTCAAGTAACATACAACCATGTTCTAGATCGTAATTAGTTTTACAAGGAGTATTTAAAGCCCTCTCACTAAATCTTTTATCATCACTTGAAAATACTGTCTCAAAGCCATTACTATAGTAAATGTAGATCTTATTGCCATAAGAATCTTTATCTGTCCACACACCATCTTTAAGACCAAAGGTATAATTACCTATCTTGTCATCTTTATCATTTAAAAAGACACTTTTACCATGCCTTATACCATTTTTATAAGTGTATTCAATATAGGTATTATCTTTATTTAAAACTTTACTTGAACTTAATTTATTAAATGTATAGTGTTTACTTAATATATTATTATCACTATCTCTTTCTTCATAAAGACCGTGTATTAAGCCATATTTAAAGTTATATGTTTTTTGTACACCATTTTCCTTTAAAGAAAGAGAACAACCTAAAAATTTATCTACATCTTCTTTACAAGTATTTTCATAAGCAAGAGTAGAGCTTGTATATAGTACTAAGACAGCTAAGACAAAACGCATAGCAAAACCTTCTTCATTAATTTTTATATATTTGTTTAATTTATTTTACTAAATTTCACATATAAGTTTACAAAGTATCTGTTAAATTATTTAAAAATAATGAAGTATTTCAAGGTTTTTTATTTAAAGATGTGATTTTTATTTCAAAACCTAAACTTAAATAAGACTAAGTTTAGGTTTTAAATAAGATAAACTCTAATAAGGAGATCTTTTATAAGAAATCATCTAAGTCATAATTACGATCTTTTAAATATTTTGAAAAATAACGATTCTCTTCTAAGATTTTTGCAGAACGTTTTTTATTTGTTTGAAGATTTTTTTGAGATAAATACTTCAATATTAAACTAATACTTGTTTTTTTATATTTATTATTGTTTTTAAATACATCACTATAAGTTAATTGATAAGATTCCTTTTTAGCATAACAATCTTTAAGATTACTTGCTATTTTAAAAACAAGATCATTTACATCTTTATAGTTAGTAATAGGATAAATACCTGCATCTTCATACTCATATTCATTTTCCTCTCTTTCACAATAGTAATCTACTTGTAAGTCTTTACGCTTTGCCTCATACTCTATATTATGAGCAATAGCATAGGATATGTGAGATAAAGAACTCTCTTTTAAAGGAAGATTAGTCATAAAAAATGAAGTTTTATTATCATCCTTTACAATGACTATGCTTTTTACACTATCACTTATAAGATCAACATCTTTTTATTTAAGTTTATTTATATCTAATAAATAGACTTTTTTATTATAAACTTTTTGATTATAGTCAACATAGTTATAATACATAGATGTTACTTCATAACACTCACTATCATCTATAGCATCTGATACAAATTTACATTTTAAAAGTATTTTATCTAAATCTAAATTAGATAAGTTTGTATATAGATTTTCATTAGCTTTATTTTCTGTAATTTCCATCAAATAAAAAGCATCTTTTTTAATAATTGCATCTAATGTATCTAAAGTTATATCAAAATCATCTAAGACAAATAAA
>JARHZF010000130.1 GCA_029258325.1 Anaerobiospirillum sp.
TTAAAACTTGCTCTTTTAAATAATGAGCTAGATGATATTGATGTGCGAGAACTATATCTTGCTATTGCACATTTCTTTAAACATAGAGGTCATTTTCTATATGGAGATCTAAATTTACAATCTATTAATTTTGAAACAGACTTTGCAAAATTAATAGATGCACTTAAAACCTATTTAGAAGACAAGTATGAGACACATGCACTATTAGATCTCTTATCTTTAGATAAAACAGTAGATGTACATAATATCTTAAAAGAAAAGATAGGTATAAAGGAGAAGAAATCTAAGTTTGAGAAGCTTTTTGGTAAAAAACAAGATGATCTTTTTGATACTATCATAGCTTTATTATCAGGAAGTGAGCTAAAAATATCTTCAATAATTGATGATTATGAGGGAACAGATAAAATTTCTTTAAAAAACTTTGAAGAAAAATCTGATATTTTAGCTGATAAACTTGCTGACACTTTTGATATCTTCTTTATAGCAAAAGGTTTATACGACTTTATTTTACTTGAAGATTTAAGAAAAGATTCTACCTTTATTTCAGAATCTAAAGTTAAGTCTTTTGATAAACATAAAGATGATTTAGCTCTTTTAAAGAAAGTTTTAAAAGATATTAATTGTGATGACACTAACTATAATAAAATCTTTAACCATGAACATGGTTATAATGCTTATGTAGGTTACTTTTTTGAAGATAAAGAGTCTTTTAAAAAATGTTCATATACTGAATTTGCTAAGCATGTAAGTAAAGTTTTAACTAATTTAAAAGATAAATTTATTGATAATAAGTCTAAAAATATTTTAGAAAATATTATACAAGAGTTAACATTTGAATCTTTTTTACCTATTCAAAAAGATATAAGCAATTCAGCTATACCTTATCAATTAAATAAATATGAACTTGCTATTATTTTAGAAAATGCATCTCATAAATTCACATTTTTAAATGATATAGATGCTTCATCAAATCTATCTTTAAAAGATAGAATTATAAAAATGTTTGAGTTTAGAATTCCTTATTTTGTAGGACCTCTCTGTACCAAATCAGAGTTCTCATGGTGTGTGAGAACAAATGACAAAATCTATCCATGGAATTTTAGCAATGTTGTAAATTTAAAAGAAAGTGCAGAAAACTTTATTAAAAGAATGCAAAGAGACTGTACTTATTTAAAAGAGAAATGTCTACCAAAAGACTCTCTTTTATATCAAAAGTTTACAGTTTTAAATGAAATTAACAATATCAAAATTAATGGTGTCAGCATAGATGTTGACTTAAAACAAAGAATCTACAATGAGCTTTTCTTAAAGAAAGTTAAAGTTACTCAAAAAGATTTGGTTTCATTTTTAGTAAGCATTAATGTCTTTGATAAAGACAATGACATATTATCAGGCTTTGATGAGGATTTTAAATCAACATTAAAATCTCATATCATCTTTAAAGATATATTAAGTAGAACAGATATTGATGCTTATAATATTGTTGAAGATATTATTGCAAGAAAAACATATTTCCCTGATGATAGTAATATGATCAAAGAATATCTTGATGAAAAGTATAAAGATATCTTTGATAAAGATGAGATAAAGTTAATTTTAAATAGTAAATTCAAAGATTTTGGTAAGTTATCAAGAGCTTTTCTTGAATTAGAGTCTTTTGTAGATGGACATCAAATGTCTATAATTGAAGCTCTTTGGTACACCAATTTAAATTTAATGCAACTTTTAAGTAATAAGTTTGACTTTATGCAAAAAGTTAATGAACTTAATAATTTAGATGTTGAAAATATGTCTTTTTCAATTGATGAATTTTTATCTGGTGCTTTTATTTCACCTGCAGTCAAACGCTCTGTTTATCAAACATACTTAATTTTAGAAAGAATTAAAAAACTTCTTGGTTTTAATCCAAAACGTGTCTTTATAGAAGTAGCTAAGGGAGATGAAGCTAAAGAGAGAACAGTATCAAGAAAGAAACGTTTAGAAGCATTGTATAAAGCTTCTAAAAATAAAACTTTATTAAATGAACTAGAGACATATACAGATGATGATTTAAAGAGTAAAAAACTTTATTTGTATTTTGAACAAAATGGTAAGTGCATGTATACAAATGAAGAAATTAACTTAAATGAGTTAGATTCTCGTTATGATATAGATCATATCTATCCATATTCAAAAAGTGATGATGATAGTATCATTAATAATAAAGTGTTAGTTGTAAGAAAAGAAAATGCAAGAAAATCTGATACTTATCCTATTGATAAAAATATACAAGATAAGATGAAAGGGCATTGGTATTATCTTTATAAAAATAACTTTATTAGCAAGGAAAAGTATGAAAGACTTATTAGAACTTATGCTTTAACCGATGAAGAGTTAGCATCATTTATTTCAAGACAGCTAGTTGAAACTAGACAATCAACTAAAATAGTTGGAAAACTAGTTGAGCTTTTATTTGGAAATGAAACAGAAGTTGTTTATTCTAAGGCAAAGCATGTATCTAAATTTAGAAATGAAAAACGAGTATTTCCAAAAGAAGTAGGCTTAGATGATATCTTTGATAACAAAAATAAGATAGCTCATCCTGCTTTAGTAAAGTGTAGAGACATAAATGATTTGCATCACGCAAAAGATGCTTATTTAAATATTGTTGTAGGTAATGTTTATCATACTAAGTTTACAAAAAACTTTATGTCTTTTATTCAATCAAAGCAACAATACTCATTAAATAGAGTTTTTGATTTTGATGTTAAAACTTCTAAAGAAGTAGCTTGGATCGCAGGTCCTGAAGGTAGCATTAAAGATGTTTTAAATCAAGTTAAGAAAAATAATGTAAATATTAGCTATAGAGTTTTTAAAAAGAAAGGTAAATTAACACAACACAAAGTTGGTGTTAATAAAGGTACAGTTCCATTTAAAGAAAAAGATCCAAGATACTTAATAAAAGGAGATAATGATAAAGGTTTTAAGTATGGTGGCTATCAAATGGGCTTTTTTTCTTACTTCATTATTATTAAGCATAATAATAAACAAGAAGTATTATCAATAGCAGTTAAAGATAAAGATAGATTTGAGAAAGATAAACTAGCATATGTTCAAAACATATTTAAAGGTGAAGTTTGTGAAATTATTTATGATAATATGTTAATCAACTCATCTTTTATTTTTGAAAAAGATGGTAAATGTATTGAATTGCTTATAAGAGGTAAAGCTGATGTTTATTTTATGATAAAAAATAGATATAAATTAGTTTTAGAAGATAGTTTGAATGTATATGTTAAGAAGTTATTTAATTTTGTTCACTATAACACTGATAAAAAGAAATATATAGATCAAGACTCTTTTAACTTAAATGATGCTGATATTAAAAAGTATTATTCTCTTACTAAAGAGAGAAATATAAGATTATATGATTATTTAATACATAAAATAGAAAATTCATGTTTAAATCTCATTCATGAAAAGTTTAATAATAAGTTAAAGTTATCACAAGATCTTTTTAATTCTTTAGATGTTTGCTCGCAAACAGAATCTTTAGTATTAATTTTAAACTTTATTAATATAAATCAAATTAAATATGATATAAAAGCTTTGGGTATAAAAGGAGAATTATCTCATTTAAGTTTTAAAAAAGTTTTATCTAATTCTACTTTTATAGACAGAGATATTTTAGGTTTTACTCTAAAAAAAATAGATTTTAAGGCTTAGTTTTTCAGTTGGCATGTCATTTAGTATAAACTTTTACAATTACACTTGATTAGAAGTTTTATAAATGAGTTATTTACAATAGACATGCCTTTGAAAATACAATAATTTTTATTTTAAATTATTATATATTAATTTAACATATAAAGATTCTGATAAATATGCCGTTCTTTTAATAAAGAATATTCTAAAAAAATGGAGATATTTTATGAATATTAATGATATGGTTAAGATGATGAGAGGTAGGGATACTTATCTTGCATCAAAAAATAAAGAACCACAATTACCAAATGGTTCTTTACCACCAAAAGATCATGTAAATCCTTATTGTACTCCAGGCATGGATATTACAGGTATGAAGTTTTCTGATTTTAAAACTATGCCTATTGAAAAAGATGTTGAAGAAAAGTTCAGAAATCTTGTTTTAGAAGAGTTTAAAAAGGGATATGGAATGTCTGATCCAGATGCAGATCCAATCTCAGATTTTATTAAGAGTTACTATATGTCTGATAAGATAGCAATAGATGATCGTAAGCATTATGCTCATACATTAGAGCAAATCTCTATTCAAGAAGCAAGACGTATTTCTGACTTTATTGAATCAAGAGTTCCTGGTTGGGAGCCTGGTAAAAAATTTGATTTATCCATTTTAGATGATTACCATATAGGTATATCAGTTACTGCATAAATATCTTAAATTCTTAATATATAGAAAGCCATAAACAGAGATGGCTTTTTTCATGTCTAAAAGAAAAATAAAAGTATTATCTTTTGCCTAAAAAGTCACAAATATACCCCTTTATTTTGGCATATTTTTTGAATTTACCTAGATGTAAATTTAGCTTATTCATAGATACTAACATGTGTATTTTTATGTGTTTTATTATTTCTATGGCTTTATTGAGTTATTTTTAAAATAGGTATTTTATAGATTTTTTAGTAAAAATACTTTTATTGCTATTTAATAAATAACACAAAAATAAATCTTTATAAATTTAATTGCTAAGATGATAAAATATCTAAAAAATGGTGTAAAAATACCAGCTTTGTATTTGTCTTTTATTGGTAAATATAGATGTTTTTATTAAAAATAATTTTAAATTAACTTATGAAAGTTTGATATTTTATATTTTAATTTATTTATCAAAGTGTTATTTATAAAAATAGTCAAATAATACAAGATTTTTTGCTCTATTTTTATATAAGTAACTATAAAAATATTATTTATATTTTAAATAAAGCTTAAGTTTTTTATTAAAGAAAAAATTACTTGAGCTAGAGCTAAAAATAGATATATTGCAAGTCCTGCAACATATATTAGAAATAGAATATCTCTTAAATTTAAGGAAAGTCTTTTTAGAAAAATATTTACATTCATATTTGTTATTTATGTATTTATATATGCTATTTCTCTATGGCTTATATTATTTATAAATTTCTATAAATACTAACTTATAAGTAAAGATTGATTTATACAGCTTAAATTAAATCTTAATTTTTTATAAAATATCTTATATATTAGTTATTTATCTAAAATAAATAACAAAAAATACCATTTAAAATGGCTGATTTTAGCTAAAACATAAGATATTTTTAATAAGTATCTATCTATATATAGATAAATAAAAGAATATAGATTTATTACACTTATTTTATTTAATGCTTTATATTATATATAGCTTATAATATTATTTACTATTAATATACTATATATTAATAGTACTTAATGTTTTATATTAAGTTATAAACTAAGTTTTTAATAAAAATTAAAGACTTTAATTAAATTTAAATTATCTCTAGTATTATAACTAGGTTTAGTTTAGACTATATTAAAATAATTTAGCTTATTAAAAATTAATATATATGTTTTATTAAATATCAGATTTTATTTTATAGCTTTTTTAAATTATTTTTAATAAAAAAGTTTTATATTATAAATTTAGCTTTAATTTAAAATTAAATATCTTCTATTTAAATATAGCTTATATATAAGCTATCTATAAATTATCTTTAGAAGATTATTTATTTTTAATTTAAAATATATTAAATATTATTATCTTAATCTTAAAAGTTAAGACTTTATAATCTATCATCTATAAAAGATAGTTCTTATAAATAGATATATATTATTTGTGTCTATTTTAGAAGAGTTCTAACTTTATTTTTAACAAAGATGATACCTTTAAAGTAAAAACAATTATTGGACTCCTTTATTTTTTTGCTACATTTATTTTAAACATTTAAAAAAAATTTACCTAGCTTTTAAGAGCTGTTTCTTATAAGATCTTAAATAAAAGTCTTTATATAATGAGGTGTCACCATAGTTTTAAAGGTTTTTATAAAGATTTACATACATTTTTAATATAAATGTATTTTAAAAGCTTAGAAAATATCTTTTTTTAATACTTCTGTAGCTCTTATATATTAGTATTTATACTACTATT
>JARHZF010000133.1 GCA_029258325.1 Anaerobiospirillum sp.
CGAAGTATAACCATTGAACTGCTTCACGAGCATTCTTTGCAGGACCTGAAATGTCAAAGCCATAAGCTTTTGCCATTTCTTTCATTTGACCTAAAGCACGAATTTGCTCTGATAATTCTTCGCGTTGACGAACGATATCGTCAGTCATAACGCCACAACCACAATTTAGTAGGTCTTCTTTCTTCTTAGCTACTAAGTAGTCGATACCATATAGAGCTACACGACGGTAGTCACCAACGATACGGCCACGGCCATAAGTATCTGGTAAACCAGTGATGATCTTGTTCTTACGAGCAAGCTTCATTTCTGGAGTATAAGCATCAAATACGCCTTGGTTGTGAGTTTTGTGATATTCTGTGAAAATCTTTGAGAACTTAGGATTTGGCTCGTAACCGTATGTTTTGCAAGCCTCTTCTGCCATTTTAATACCACCAAAAGGCATAAATGCTCTCTTTAATGGCTTATCTGTTTGTAGACCAACAACTGTTTCTAAATCTTTTAGGTCTTGACTTATATATGCAGCACCATAAGCTGTGATACCAGAAACTACTTCAGTTTCCATATCAAGAACGCCACCTTTTGCACGCTCTTGTTTTTGAAGATCTTGTAGAACACCCCATAGCTTATTAGTAGCATCTGTTGGTTCAGCTAGGAATGATTCATCACCATTGTACTCTGTATAGTTATTTTGAATAAAGTCACGAACATTAACATCGCTTAGCCAATGTGAACCTTTAAAACCACGCCATTCTGTTCTCATAAATATCTCCTGATTTGGTCAACAGATTATAAAATTGATATTCAAGTTCTTTGTAAATTCATGCCTAACCTCACAGTTTTTTCTTTGTATTTGAGGTAGCAATCAATCCCTTGATTGATGTACATATTAATTAAAATTTAATTTCATATCAATAAAATTTAATTTTTTTAAATAAGTTTTTTGAGTTTTTTTGATCTATTGATTTTTTTTCTTTTTTTTGCATTATTTACTTGATTTTTTAAAAATAGCACAAACATATTAAAATCAATAAATTAAGCTATTGCTAACTTACTATAGTTAATGATTTTAATACTTAATTTTTGTTAATTTTCTCTTTTTTTTGTACTACTTTAGGGCATTTTTATTTTATACACGCTCTATTTTATGTTATTTAAAATAAAAAATGGGCTATTTTTAGATATTAAAATCTATTAATAAACCCATTTTAATAATGTTTACGTACAAATTACTATATAATGTATGTATTTACTGTTTTTTCTTGAATTCTGCCCTCTCTATAGGCTTTTAATAATTCCTTTAACATCTCAATATTACGCAAAATCTTAATACCATCATCTGTTTTTTCAATCATCATACGTTGCTCAAATCCCTCAAGCAAAGATATCTCTGATTTTATATCACTATTACCCTCTAAAGCCTGCTCTAAAGAATCAAAAGGTTTATGTGCTTTTAAAATTAAAGCATGTGAGCTAAAGATTAAGGTATAACCTGCTATACCTGTTGTCTTGTGATAGGCTTTACAAAAACCACCATCAATTACAACTAAACGACCATTTGCACGTACAGGCTTTTCACCATCTTTTACTTTAATTGGTGTATGTCCATTTATAATATGCCCTTTAGTATCTAAACCAAATTCAAATAATATCTTTTTACACACTTCCTCTTTAAATGTTTGTGTGTAATATGGATCACGTGGTTCATGATAAGTTTCCTTATCAATAAGCATAGTACGCTCAAAGGTTTTAATTACACGTCCAGATAAAGGTGATCTTAATCCACACCATAAAAACCACATATAATCTAAGCTTTCTTGAGAATGTGTAGATCTTGCTTTTCTTGCCATAAGATCACAATAATCTAAATAAGCCTTGCCTTTTAAATATCTACCTTGACAATGTATAGTTTGGAAAGAACCATCTTCTTGCAGAGGTATACAACCATGACAAAGTAAATTGCCATTAAAGGTCTTATAAATAGAACCATGAGAATATAAAAAGTCTGTATGCTCTTGCAGACGTTTTGAATGAATAAAGTCATCTACTAAATCTTTAACAATGATATTTTCTTCTTCACTTAATTTATAAGGATCATTTCTATCTATAGTTGGAAATTCATTAAACTTAAGCTCATAGTCAACACCATCAATATTAACTGTTCCCTTATCATAATTAATCTTATCTAAAAATAGACGTGACTCCATCTTTAAATTCTTATTTCTTTTTATAAGTAAACCTTGTAATTTAAAGATAATTATAGAAATTGCTTTTTGTACAGCTGTATAAGTTTCATCACTTGTATAATTTTTTTCTGCAAAAGCAATTAAAGGTCGTATAGATACACCATAGGTTTTTTCAAGTAAGGAGTAACACTTATAAAAAATACAATTGCGTACAGCTGTAGCTACACATACATCAGAGCCACAAGCAGCACCCATCCATAAAATATCATGATTACCCCATTGAATATCA
>JARHZF010000041.1 GCA_029258325.1 Anaerobiospirillum sp.
TAGATCTGAAAAAATAGGATCGAGATAGAGTAAATAACTCTTTTTTTGATTTTAAAGATAAATCTTTATAAAATTAAAATTAAGAAAGTACTTTTGCTTTCTTGATGATTTTTTTAGATTCAAAAAAGGAGAAGTGCATAACCTGCTTCAAAGTTTTGGACGACCGAGAACAGATTATGCACCCCACTATGCTCATTTTACCACAAAGTCCTACAAAACTCATACAATCTTTGTATGTTAATTTTAGTTTAGTAAATGATAGAAATTCTTTATCAAGAAATCGTTTCTTTGATATAGATATCTCTGATGTTCATATACCTAGTGTTTTAAGTGAAAATCTAGTTTTTGGTTTTAAATTAAACTGTGTTTCTTTAAAACTAAAGCTAGTTTTGCATAAAAAAGAATATCCAATCGATATCTTAGAAAAGCTAATAGACTTTAGCAACTTAAATAAAAAGCAACTACTTGCTATTTATAAAAATTGTGTTTTAGAGCCAATAAATATACTTAAAAGAGAGCAAGATGAAGGCTTTATTTGTATAGAAAACAAACAACAACAAAGAATAGAGTGTGCAAAACAAAGAAAAGAAAACTATAAAAAAAAGATCAAGGTTAACAAAAAGCCATATGATATTGATGCTTGTTTCTTTAAAGAAGTAAATATAGATTACATAAATGCTCTTTTAAATCTTGCTTTCTATCATTCATCAAGTCTTAATCATGTTTGTAAAGAAGCTTTACAAAATTTAGCTAAATCCTTTTCAACAGATAAGAGATATGCAGTTGTAAGCTCTTTAAGTTATGACTTATCTTTAGATGCACCTTGTCAAAGTTGTAATATAGGCTCTGTAGAAATTACAGACTACAAGACTATATTTATCTGCATTTTAAATGAATTACAAAAGATAGTATCATATGCAAATGAACGCAAGTTTAACTGTATCAATAATAATTTAACTTTAGAAAAAGAGATTACTAAGATTATCTCATTAAATAAAAAGCATCCTCCTCTTCCTTATACTAATCAAGTAAGTCTTATAAGTGCTAAAAAACATGACTTCTATAAAGATAGCTACGCAAACAACAGATCTCCTTTTGAGGATACTACTATAGAAGTTTTAAGCGACTTTGATATATATAATGAAAAATGTTTTACACAAGATTTAGTAAAACAAGATAACAACATATTTACTATAAAAGAAGATAGTAGTGCCTTTAATATCTCAATACAAAAAATGACATTACACAAAAAAATAAGCTCAATACCTAAACAATATATAGACAAAGATAAGCTCTTAAAGCCTATAGAAGCTTTATATAAAGATAACATCATATCAGAGATAATGTATCAGCAAATAAAAGCTTTAGAAATAGAAGTGTTTTTATCTTGCTACTACAATATACATGACATTGATGGTGGTTTCTATGTTGATGTGTTGCACTATATACCTCGCTATAAACTTACAAATGAAAATGAAGATATTATAAAAACGCATGTCATATTTATGGGTGAGACCTTTCCTTATGTTAGGCTTGATAACTTAATTTTAGAGGAAGTATATAGCAGAGATTTAAATGAACCTCTAATTTATGTAGAGGCTTTAAATAACTTAAAAAATAATGTAGCAGCTTACATAAATGACCATTTAATTTTGCGTGCATTTTCTGAATTAAATAAAAATTTTTACCCAAAATTAGATAATCTTAAAGGTCTAAATTTAGACAAGATACCTAGCGAAATCATAACCTTAGCAGTGGTAGCAGAGCTTTTGCTATTGAGATGTACCGTTATTGGAACACAACTTCTTACATTTTACTCAGTCTTTACTGCTTTAATAGTCACAAAACGGGTTACAAAACCACCTTCCTAAATAAAATTGGAGAATTTTATGGCTAAAAAAGCAAATATAGATATTGCACGAGAGCAGGCACAGATTTTAATGATTGTGCTTCGTTCTGTTATTAACTTTATTTTAGATAAACAACACATTTATGCTAATAAGTATAAGGCTTGTGAAGACTTTAAATTTACAAGCATTAGTCACATGCTTAGCTTCTTAACAAAAGAGGAAAAGTATGAATATGACTCTTTAGTTAATAGTGTTATTTACAAAAGTAAACAAAATCTATTTATGGATATCTATGGCAATGTCTTGTACTTTGACAGAAAGAAAATCAATCGTCTTATAAACAAGTACTTAACTAATGGACAAAAAGCAGATGCTCTAATGAATAAAAATAGTTTAAAAGATAATATTGCAGGCTTCTCCTTAGGTCAAAGACGTTCTCTTGTTATAAAACGCATGATAGAGATTATTTATCAACAAAATACAATTACAACTGACAATTTACTTTGTGTCTTAGTATCTGAAGGGTTAATACCTGTAAAAGAGGATGGTACTCCTTTGATATCTCGTTCAACTTTACAAAAGATAAGAGAGGAGAATAATCTTTCTAGAAGAGATATCAAAATGACATTAAGAGATAATACTGACGATTATCTGCGTGTTAATGCCTCTTATCCTTTTGAAAGTTTACAAGCTGATATTAAGTATTTACCAATGAATAATGTGGTAAATGATGATGGAGAGAGAGTTCAAATCTATTTTATAGGTCTTATAGATGATTACTCACGCTTTGTTTTTGGCTTATTTGCCTACAATCAGCATCAAGAAAGTGTAAATGCTCTTTTATATAAGGTATTTAAAGAGTATGGTCTACCTAAAGCTGTACTTTGTGATAATGGTAGTGTTTATAGAAGTAAAAGCTTTACAAATATTTTTACAAATCTTGGTATAGATTTAAGATATTGCAAGGTTAGAACTCCTGAGACTAAAGGAAAGATAGAGCGTTTTAACAGAACACTTGATGAGTTTGTATCAAGCATTTTACCTAATAAATATACAAAGACATTAGCATCTGTTCTTATTACCAAGGCAAATGATTTTTTATATAGATACAACTATGAAACTATACATAGTGAAACAAAAGAAACACCTGCACAAAGACTTACAAAAGCACTTGAAGATCATAAACTTAGACAGGTTGATTCTTTTACTTTAGAGTATTCTTTTTATGAAAAGCATAAAAGACATATATCTAGTACAGGTGTTATATCCTATAAGAATAAGTCTTTTAAAGTACAACGTATTTCTAAGACACAAAGTTATATAGATATTTATGTCAAACCATCATTTAATAATGATATAGATGTCTTTCAATTAGTTAATGAAGATCTTCAAAGTCGTTTTGTAAAGCTTGAGCCTTTTGTTCCTTGTACCCTTGAAGATCTTAATGATAAACATAACAAAGCAGTAGAACAAATTAAAGAAGAAGTTGATAGTCAACCAAATACATTAAGGCTAAATAATTTTTTTAATGCACTTGATCTTGCTAAATCTCGAGAGATATGGAAGAAACATCATAAGAAACATGATGAAATAGACTTCTTACGCTTTTTTGCAAAGCAAAATTATGACTTTGAGACACAAGTAAGACTTGAGGTTTTAATAGCATTGGAAACGGATAGAGGTTTACCAAATGAAATCTTATCCTCTATTACTCAACAATGTAACATCGATATAAATACAGGTTTAGATATAGAAGTTGAAAAGAAAAGAGGACGCCCTAAGAAAGAGGTCTTTGAACAAGAGACAGAGGATGATGTTAATCCTGTAAGCACTTTAAAAAGAGAAAGTGCAAGTAAGAGTAATAAGGCTTTTAAGCAATATCAAGTGGAAAAAAACTAAAACATAAGGAGTAATTATGTCTAATACAAAACAAGAAACCTTAACTATACAAGATGTCTTTAGTAATAGATCTTTTTATAAGGAAAACACTTACTTTAGCACCTCAAATATAGTTGATATAAGTAAAAAGCTTTATGAAGGCACTAAGAATAACTCATTAAATTTAATTATAGGTGATTATGGTTCAGGAAAAACCACATTCTTAAAGAACTTTGTAAAGCTACTATCAGCAGATGAGTACATTGTAGTTTACATAAATGAGTCAAATCTTACTCCATTAGGTTTATATGGACGTGTATTAAATGGCATAAGAAAGACAGATGGCATCTATATAAATGATGCTAAGAAACTGCTTATAGAAACATTAAGAGCACGTAGTAGTACAAGTCGTATCTTAATTATCTTAGATGATGCTCATTCTAATGATAAAAAGACCTTAATAGAGTTAAATAGCCTACGCAAAATAGAGCTATCAAAGGACTTAAGTAATGATGAAATTAATTACAAAGCTGATATATCAGTCTTCTTAGTAGGAGCAAATAGCATTATAGATAATCTAAATCATCCATCCTTAGTAGGAGTTAGACGTTCTATAAGTCTTGTTAGCTATATACAGGATTTAAATATGGATGAACTAAAAAAATATATAAGAACAAGGCTTGAGCTTTTAAATAAAGACACAAACATCTTTGAAAATAGTGCTCTTGACTACTTATATGAACAAACTAAGGGAAACATCTCAGAGATAAATAAAATATGCTTTATCTGCTTAAATGAGATTACAAGTAAGAAAAGAGCAACTATAGACAAGACGTTTATAGATGAAGTTATAAGCACCTTAAGTGCACTTAAATAAGTATAAGTGGGTTTAGTTAAATAAACCCACTATATTAGAATCTTTTTTATACTTAAGGTTTTAATATAGTGGTTTTACAGATATAAACCATATGGCTGTTACACTTAGTGTAACAAAAGTGTTACACAAAGTGTAACAGTAACATCATTTAATTACATATGCTGATTTTAACACATGATAAAAAAAGAGGAAAGCTCTATGAAAAAAGAAGAAAATCTCATTAACAAAGAGGAAAGCTCTATGAAAAAAAAGGATGACTCTATAAAGAATGAACAAGAACAGATATCTAAGGATGATGTTCGTATAAGTAAAGGTATCTTAGAAAGTGAAGGTAAGGTAGCCTCTGTAAGAAATATAAGAGAGCATCTTGGCTCTGGCTCTTTTAAGACCATACAGAAATATCTTTATGAGTTAAATAATGAAGAGATGCAACAGTCAGCTCTTTTATGTCAATTTAATATAAAAGAAGATGAACTAAAGGTTAAAGCTATTTTATTTTTAAATGAAATAGTAAAAGCAATATTAGATGAAAGCAATAAATATCTGCAAACATTTACTGATAGTAATATGCGAGCTTATACAGCTCAAGCAGATGATTTAAGTGATGCTTATGAAGAAATCAAGAGTAAGGATGAGGAGATCAATAAGTTAAAAGAAACACTTAAACAACAGGAGGCAACTATAAGTAAACTCACAAAAGATGTTAATGAGAAAAAGAGTGAGTTAAGTGCCCAAAAGGAATTATATAAAGCCTTAGAAAAAATAAATAAAGATCTTGAAAAGAAGATTGATAAATTAAATGAAGGTTTAGTTAGCATAGTAAATAAGATAAAATAAATTAAAAATAGAAAGCCACTCTTACAGTGGCTTTATTTTATACATAAAAAAAAGCCACCACAAAAAAAGAGCAAATAGAGCAAAATTTATCTTAAAGATAAGATTCTTTATAATCAAGTTATTTACGAAAAACAGACAAAAATATCGATTAAAAAGTAAAAACAATATAAAAAAATAAAAAGATGTTATTAAAAAAATCCCTTATATTACAAGGGATTTTTAAAAATATCTTCTATTAAATGGTACAAGTTGGATATTAGCTGCGGTATAAAAAATGATGTTTTTAACACTTATGCTTATATATCGTATATGATAAATATTATCTTTAAAAAAAGTATTCTTTTATATATTTTTAAGACATCTATTTCAATTTTACTATACACATGTAATTGTGCTCAAAAATAAGAAATTATTATGCTTTAGATCAAAAAAAAAGGAGATGCTAAGCTCTCCTTTCTTTAGTGACAAAATATTTGTAATTTTATTAACTTATTAATGACATAGCTATTTGTGGTCGCATATTAGCTTGCATTAACATAGATGATGCTGCTTGTTGAATTATATTTTGTTGAGTTAAGCTAGCACTTTCCTCAGCAAAATCTGCATCGCGTATGCGTGATCTAGCATCAGCTGTATTTGCAATAATATTGCTTTGATTACGTATTGTAGATTCAACTCTATTTTGAAATGTACCAAATTGAGCACGGCGAGCATCAAACCAACCTATCACATGATCTAAAACTTCTAAGGTATTACCTATCTTAGACATTTTTGATACATCAACAACTGTAGCTTGAGTTAAAAAGTCTTTTCTTTGTTTATCTGTTATAACTTTCTTTGTAACTAAATCAGCTGCTGCTTGATCTATTGTAGCAGCTGTTGATAAATGAGTAATATCTACAACATCACCACTATTTGCACCTATCTGAAAACGATAACCCTCAATACCATTTATATAATTATCACCTGTATTACCAGATAACATTGGTATTTCGTTATACATAGTCTTATTAGTAATCTCAACAATTTCATGAGATAATTGTGTAACTTCAGCCTGAATTGCTTCTCTATCTGCATTAGTAACAGTACCTGTACCTGATTGTACTGCTAAAGTACGAATACGTTGTAACATATTAATACTTTCATCTAAAGCACCTTCTGCAATTTGAGCAAAAGCTATAGCTTCATTTGCATTTCTATTGCCTTGAGTTAGGCCATTTATCTGTGTAGTAAGACGATCTGATATTTGTAAACCAGCTGCATCATCTTTTGCACTATTAATACGAAGACCTGATGATAGTCTTTGATAGGTAGTATTTAGCTCATTCGTAACATTTGAGAGCTTATTGCGTCCATTTAATGACGATACATTGGTTTTTACATAAATTGCCACTTTAAATATCCTTTTTTATATATGCTAACTTTTATTATATAATAACGGACATAAAAATAATAAAATTAAGATCTCATTATTATTTTTTATAAACTAAGCTTTATATTTCTTTTACTAGAGTTAGATGCTTTTTGTTCATCATTAAATTTATTTTTAAACTCAAGTAAATAAGCTTTAGCTACTTTAAAATCATAAGATGTAGCAAGGTCAAATAATTTATTAAAGCGTAAACTAGTATTTACATAATTATTTTCAATAAAAGCTATGATGTAGTATTCATCACCTTGTTTTATCATCTTTTCTATAAAAGGACAAACAGATACTTTTGATAAATTAAAATAAGGATAAATATCTCTAAAGTATATGCCTTTAAATTTTAAAGAAGCTATATAACTTACTACACTATCTGTAAGAACAAAAGGATTTAAATAAGGTTTACTTATTTTAAAGAACTCTTTTACAAAAGATATATTTTCATTTGAGAAAAAGAAATTTATCAAAGCCTCTCTATATTTAGAGAGTTTTGCATTACCATAAAAACATTGATTTAAAAAAGGAAATAGTTCTTTATAGACACATAGTTCTTTGACTATATCTATATGTTTATGAACTACTGCATTTAATAAAAAGACATCTGTAACTTTTATAGCTTTTTTATGTGCTAAAGATAGATAATTTTTATAAAGTGTATCTTTATCATTTGCCTTTATATAGCCATCTTCTAATAAATTTGCAATATCTCCTATAGATTTTGCACATAAATAAGAAAGATTTGTAAAGTCATAACTTAGCATTAAGTTTTGAAAACAATAAGACTTATAGTAGGCTAATGCCTCTTTATTATCTTTTAATTGTAATTCTTTTAAAAGCTCATTGTATTCATAATTATTTAAATATTGACTATAGATAATATCTGTTATTTTATAGGTATTAGAAAAGTTCTTAAGTTGATCTTGTGAGGTTGAGAGAATAAAGTGTATATTGTGCTCTAAAAGAGTATTTACAACATCATTATCCCTATACATACAAGCAAGAGCTAAGATACAGTCATAATGTTCTTTATGTAAAAAAGGAAGTACTTCTTTTATCTTATCTACACTTGAAAATAGCACTCTGTATCTTGCACATTTAAAAGCTAATTGTTTAGATGCTTTTTTTATTACTTCATCATCTAAATTTATACCTATTTCATGAAATTTTTCTAAAGCTCCTTCAACTTTTAAGAAATTAGCTAGAGAGTGCACTCTATATTTATTTCTTTTTATATATCCTATATATTCTTTTTGAGCATCAACACTATATAAATCTTGATGTAATAAAAAGCCAAGGGCAAATCTATCTTTTAAAGAATTATTTTCAGCCAAACTAAAATCTTCATTTGGAAGGACAAATAAAGCATTTATATGATTATTTGTAACTCTTAAAAAATATCGTTCTGCACGATTTTCTTTATCAGTCAAGAAAACATAATCTTCATTACTTTTTTTATAATCCATATAATCATCAAACTCAGACAAGTCCATGTATTTCATATAGAGATCCTCTTTACAATTCAAATATAAAAAAATAGTTCATATGAGATTTACGTTGTTTCTATAAGATTTAACTATATTGTTTTAATTAACAACGTAATAAGCACAATGACTAAAAAATTAACTTACATTTATATATAAGTTTAAATATACATATATTTTTTATAATTTTCAATTATTTTTTGAATTATAAAGATAAATTATTTTTAGCATCAACATCTTTATTTAAATCTAACAATAAAGCCTTTAGTATATTATCATTAGTATGTAAGGCATGTTCAAAAAGAAGCTCCCTCTCCTCTTTATTTGTAATAAGTTTTAAAGTTAAAGCACATATAAGCACATTATAAATATTTTTATTTGTACTTTTATCTTGATAAATGCTCTTTGCTAAATATTGCATAGTACTTTTAGTTAAAACTGCCCTCTCTAATATGTCCTTTGCAATAGAATTATCCTCTATATTCTTAAGTAAATTAATAAACACAGGGTGTGCTATGAGCTTTATATTATTTGTATCAATAAAATTTAAAATAAAATCACGCATATCTTTATTAGTAATAAGAGCAAAGATTAAAACTAAATAACTATCACTTTCTTTTTTATTTGTTATAAGATCTAAAAGAGCATTTTTAAAAGCACTACTTTCTTTTAAAAAACACTCTATAAGACCTATATGTGATAACTTTAATACACTCTCACAAGATAGCTTATCAAAAATAAAGAGATCTTTTTTATAAAGAGCTAAGATATTATTTAAAATATGTAAATAACGCTTATTTAAAGCATTTTGTGCTAAATTTAGCTTACTGTTTTTATTTATCTTTTTAAGTAAGTCTTTATCTTTTGTAAGCTCTTTAACTATTACATGACCTATAAATTGTCCTATATAATTATAAGCATGCATACTTATTAATAAATTCTGTGTGTCTAAAATACTATCTTTAGTTAAAGACTTATCTTTTTTATTTGCCTTTTGCATAAAAGACTTTACATCTTTATAAATCTCTCTTTTTACATATTGATAAGAAATATAATCTAAAATATAAGAGACTATATCTTTAGTACCATAACATATAGCATAGGATATAAGAAATTCTAAGTAAGCTTTATTTTTAAGATTAAAGATTTCTTTTTTTAAAGTAAAAAGACATTGTATAAAAGCTAAATCGTTATTTAAAATAGCACTTTTTATGGCATAAAAGGTATCATTTATATTTAAAGATTGTGCATATTTATAAAAAGATGGATTAACACCATCTAATGCTCTTATTTCATCTTTTATATTAAGTTTTAAAGCAAGATAAGCTAGATACTCCTTATTCTCATTTATATAAGTATCATATTCTTTTTTTAAAAGAGGTCTAAACGCACTACTATCATATAAATATCCAAGGGTGAGCCTATCTTTATAGAACTTATACTTAATATTTTTTAAAGAGATATTTTTTGCTTTTAATATTCTATTTTCAAGTGATGATATAGAATTATAGTAAAAGTCTTTTAATACACTATCTTCAATATTAGTTGCATTTTCTAGGACTAGACATACAGTATCTTTATCAGAGTTTAGATAAAAGTCCTTTTTATTATCTTTATAAATAGCACTATTAAAAGCAATACAACGCATAATTTACCTCATTAAAGATAGTTTATTATAAGCTAAAAAAGTAAGATAGTAATCTTATTCTTAAAGAGAGTAGTTCATGTGAGATTTATTTCCTTTTTATATAATAAAGAACTCTGTTGTTTTAATTAACAGTGCAATAATCACAATAACTAAGATAGTTTAAAAAAGATTAACTGTGATTTATATCACATATTATCTTATTTTTTAAACTATATTTAATATACATCTATATGAATTTTCTTATTTATTTATAATTTATGGAGATTTATATGTCATCATTAAGTGTAGTAAAAATATCTTTAGATATTGCAGAGAGTAAAAAGTGGCTTGCTAATTTCTTATCTTTACAATCTTTAGATGAACTTGAATGTATAGATGAAATTGAATTTAATGAAGATGACTCTTTTACCTCTATTATTGATAACTCTGGTACTGACATATTTTTTGGACTTGATATAAACGCATGGTATGACAGTTTACAAGATAATATTTTATATTATGCACATTATGATGAGGATAATGGTAATGTTGAATATGTGCATATTGAAAAGAAAGAAATTGTCAGAGATTATAGAATGTATGATTTTAATTTAGATACTAATGAGGGTTCTAACCCAAGTTTTGATGATTTTTCTGATGCTCTATCTTATATAGACGATCACTTTTTAGAATAAGTATTAGGTGTGTCTTTAGGCACACCTAGATTAGAGTTTTAAATTAAATCTGTTAATTGCAAATTGATTTTACTTTTACAAAAAGCTAACTAAGAGATAACTCTTATATTAAGATAGTATGTAATATAGACTTATACATGTCTTGTCTTTATAAAATATTACATCCTGTATTTAGGTGGAATTTTGATGTATTAAGTCAAGTCTAATATACACACTATTAACTTAAGTATTTTATTAAGTTTTTGTGTTTTTATTGTTACAATATAAAGCACACATGAAAGATATTAAAATGTAATACTTTAATTTAAATATGATGAGAGGTTTTTATGAAAGGCATAGGTATTGGTGAATATGACTTTAAAAGTCTAATAAAGGAAGATTGTTTATATATTGATAAAAGTCTTTTTATTGAAGAATTATTAAAAAAAGGAGATGAAGTAAAACTCTTTTTAAGACCACGCCGTTTTGGTAAGAGCTTAAATTTATCAATGCTTGAGTATTTCTTTAGTATAAAAGGTGCTACTGAAAATAAAGAGCTATTTAAAGGTTTAAAGATAGAAAACTCCCCATACTTTAGTGAGCAAGGTAAATATCCTGTTATTTATCTAGATATGA
>JARHZF010000158.1 GCA_029258325.1 Anaerobiospirillum sp.
TGATATTAATGATAAAGCAGAGATTGTAGATACTAAAGATGAAATTGCAAGAAAAATAGTTAAACGCACAGAGCTTAATCAACTTAATGAAAAAGAAAGTACTTTTGATGCAAAAGCTTTTTTAAAAACAGTACCTCATAAGCCTGGCTGCTATAGAATGCTTAATTCTAAAAATGAAATTATTTATGTAGGTAAGGCTAAAGACTTAAAAAAAAGACTTAGTTCTTATTTTTTAAAAAATATTAAGGTTAAAAAGACTATAGCCTTAGTATCTCATATACATGCAATAGAATTTACTGTAACTTTTTCAGAGACAGAGGCTTTAATTCTTGAAAATAACTTAATTAAAGAAAATTTGCCTAAATATAATATCTTATTGCGTGATGATAAGTCATATCCTTATATCTTACTTACAAATTCAAAACATCCAGCTCTTTTTTATCATAAGGGAGTTAAAAAAGATCTAGGTGAATATTTTGGTCCTTATCCAGATAGTGGTGCCGTTAAAGCATCTTTATCCCTTATGCAAACTATATTTCCTATACGTCAATGTAAAGATTCTGTTTATAAATATAGATCACGCCCATGCCTTTTAGCTCAAGTTAAAAAATGTTTAGCTCCTTGTGTATTTACAACAGAAAAAGAAGAGATGCAATATAAAGAAGTTGTAAATCAAGTTAGACTATTTTTAAAAGGACAAAATCAAGAACTTTTAAATGAACTTACTAAATCAATGCAAAAACATAGTGAAAATTTAGAATTTGAAGAGGCAGCTTTAGTTCGAGATAGACTACTTGCCTTGCGTCGTGTTCAAGAATCACAAAGCATTGATAGTGAAAATAAATATGATATAGATGTAGTTGGCTATGAATGTAGTGATAATTTAGCTTGTGTTCATATTCTCTTTATAAGAGAGGGCCGTATTTTAGGTACACGCTCTTATTATCCAAGCTTTAGTAAAAATAATAGTAAAGATGAACTAATATCTTCATTTTTAGCTCAATTTTATCTATCTAATAATCGTGATAGTATGTATCCAAAAGAAATAATTGTACCTAATGATTTTGAAGATAGAGAAATTTTAGAGTCTGCTATAAAAGAAATATCTACTAAAAATATAAAGATAATTTATGAGGTTAGACGTGATAGAGCTAAGTATTTAACTTTAGCTATGTTTAATGCTAAAGAATCTTTAAAATCACGTATACAAAGTAAAACTACAGCAAAAGATAGAATTGAAGCTCTTGAAGAGCTACTTAATATATCTAATGTAGAACGTATGGAATGCTATGATATTTCACATACACAAGGAGAAAATACTATAGCATCTTGCGTTGTTTTTAATCGTGATGGTCCTGATAGTAAAAATTATAGACGCTATAATATAACTAATATAACAAAAGGCGATGATTTTGCTGCTATGCATCAAGTTTTAACAAGACGCTTTAAAAATGTAGGAGATGATGATTTATCTACAATTCCTGATATTGTGTTTATTGATGGTGGTTTAGGACAATTAAAACAAGCAGAGGAAGTATTATCTTTAAGTTTTAAAGATAGTGGCAAAGAAATGCCTTTAATTATAGGTGTTGCAAAGGGTGAGGGACGTAAAGAGGGACTTGAAACTTTAATTTTAGGTTTTAATCATAAAAGAATAAATCTAAATTTAGAGGATTTAGCTTTGCAACTTATTATACATATACGTGATGAGTCACATAGATTTGCTATTACAGGACATAGATTAAAAAGAGCAAAAGCACGTACAACATCAACACTAGAGCAGATAGAGGGTGTAGGTAGAGTAAGACGTAAAGCCTTGCTTGAGCATTTAGGTGGTATGCGTGAGGTTAAATCTGCAGGTATTGATGATCTTGCTAAAGTGCCTGGTATATCACGTGAGCTTGCTATAAAAATCTATAATGCTCTACATTAAATAGCCTTGTTAGTGATTATAGTAAATAAACCTATTTAGGTATCTAACTTGTAGTGTGTTGTTAGTGATTATATTAAATTAGACCATTTAGATATACAACTTGTACCGTGTGAGTTTAAATGGATTTTTTACAAGAAAGAGCTATATTATTTTAAGTAACAAAGTAAAAATAAAAAGTACTATATTTTTTAAATTATCTTTAAAAATATTTTAGAAAAATTGTGTAAAAAAAGAGTGCCTTTTTAGCACTCTTTTTAATCTTTAGATTTTTTTATTCATGTGACATAACATATTTCACAAACTTTAACTTAGTCTTATCATCTGCTTTATTATAAAGTCTTACAAGCTCATTATATGTTGGAGTATTAACATTATTATGAGTTTGAGATGTTGACATTACAGCATCTTGTTCCATTGATACACCAGGGCTTGGCATAGTTTGGTAAGTATTGTATTGTGGCATATTGCGTGATGCAGATGATGCTGTAATAGTAGTAGCACCATAATTTGTCATACCAACCTTACCATTTACAGTTTGCTCAAAGTTTGGAGCATATAATCTATTTACAGATACAAGTTCTTGTTTGTAATCACGAAGGAAAGTAAAGCCTACTTCTGACTTTAAGATAAAATAGCTAGCTTTATTCTTATCTATATTTTTCTTACCATCATTTAAATCAATAACTTGATTTTTAGCATATTTCTCAGCCATTTCTGTTGTTCTTGGTTGAGGATAGGTAAATGAAATTACTTCATTATTTTGTAATTCATAAATATCAATTACAAGTGGATCTGTTGACTGAATTAATTTGCTATCACGTGATGCACCAAATTGACCTTTAAAAGTTAATACTATTTGATGTCTACCTGGAGTTAGATTTATTAATGATTTTGATTTTGTAAAATCAAAATTAGCAGATTCACCATCAACAAGCTCAATAGTATAGTTAGTAGGTACTCTAAAACCAGTATCAGCAAAGCTTTGTGACATGAAGGTAAAGCCTAAAGCAATAAAAGCTAGTTTAAAAAAAGATTGTTTTTTCATGTTTTTTCTCTTAATTAATTAAAATTTGAACTCTGCACCTAAAACAAACTTATTTTGATTTAGTTTATCTGCAATATTTTGTCCATAAAGTCTTTCTGCTTTGCCATTTACATCAATTTGTGATTCCACAAAAAGAGTTAGAGCAGAACCTAGGTTATAGTATAAACCAAAAGTTGCATCTGATACTAACAGATCTTTATCATGCATTAAAGCTGCATAGCCTAAATTAATACCATAGCCATTTTTAAAACTATAATTTAAAGCAAACTCATATGTATATAGGTTATGCTCAAAGTTTTCATAATCTGTTTTAGTATATACCAAACTTGAGTAAAGACCATCACCTAAAGTGCCATAAGTTAAAGATACACCATAATCATACTTATAGCCAACTTTATCATTAGCAACTAAATTTGTAGCTTCATCTATATTAAGAGCTTTATCGCGTGCAAACATAGGTGCATAATAAGCTGTTAATGCCTTTACATAATCTTTATTATTATAATCAAAGTTTACATAGTTTATACCATAATTAAGTGTAAAATTTTGATTTATTTTTCCAGAAACAGCAAAAGCATAACCTCTATCTACAGATAGTTTATTTTCATTTATATCATGAGTTCTAAACATATAAGATAGTTTTAAATCAAAATCAGCTGTATTTAGTGCATACATAATTTGATTATCGTGTTGTTCGCCTAAAACAAAATAATCATTTGCATTTGTTTTAAAGTAATTATAAATATCAGCTACACCTATAACTGTATAAAAAGCACCATCTCCACGACCAAAAAGTAAAGTACCATATTGATAAGCATCAAGACCTGCAAAGAGATATTTTGCTCTTTCTTTTGAGTCATATTGTTTATTTTGAACTGTATCAAATTCAAAAAGACCCATAGCAACAGCATCAAGACCTTCACTTATTTTACTGCGTGATGATATACCAAGTCTTGTATCTGTAAAAAGAGACATATCCTTATAATCTTTCTCTACTATATTAGATACTTCATTATCATTTGCCATAAATGCTCTTACTCTACCAAAAACATCAAAAGAGAAAGAGTCATCATGATATATAGTAGCCGCACTAGAACTAAGTGCTATAGTAATTAAAGATAAAGGAAAATATTTATTTTTTAATTTAAACATATTAATAAAAAGTTTGTGCAAAAAATATTCTTTGCATTATAACATAATCAATTTATTTAAAGATAAAGTGTTTTTTATAGAAAGTGTAAAAATTATACTTTTAAAAAGATGGGTATAGATATGCTTATAACCTATTATATTTTATATAAAAGGTTTAAAAATAAAGTCTTTTAGAACTTATAACGTGTACCTAGGTTGTAGACATTTTCATCATAACCACCAAACTCTTTATCCCATGCTTTAAATGGTTTTGATTTTTTCTCTGTCTCATCAACTTTATATGGTATATAGGCACCTGCAAAGAAACTTAAGTTTTTACTTGCTTTATAATTAAATTCAATAGGTAGACCTATAGCCTCTAATTCATCATAGCCATCTACATCCATAGATATATACTCATAGCCTACTTTTGCTCTAAAACCATTTTTAAAGCTATAAGCAAAGACAAATTCAGTACCACCTATAGAATAATCTTTTTCACGTGAGGCTGTAGTCATAGTGTAATCTCTCTTATTGTGCATAAGAGCAAAGTATTCGCCTCTATTTTTCTTGCCATAGGTAAGAGCTGTTGCATAGTGATTATAAAAATCTACATAAGACTCACTTTTAGTCTTTGTTATATATGGATTTTTAGCATATGAATAAGCTGTATGTAGTTTAAAGGCATGATCACTTGTAAGAGGTTGCACAAAACCTATAGAAGATGAAAAAGTATTTTGTATCTTATAGCTACTTTGTGTATAACGTGAGTAGGGTTCTTTTTCAACTTGAGGTGTACCATAGGCAAGTGAAAATACTAAATTATCAATACCATAGTTATAGGTAAAAAGACCATCATTTTTATGCTTAAAATCATAGCGTGTGGTATTTTTACTAAAACGATTAAAAACATCTGTTGTATTTATAACAGATACAACACCATCTTGTATCTTTTGTGTTGCAATATCGTGTAAGTCACCAAAATTTAAAGACACAGAAAATGTTGGAATAAACTCTGTATTTGTTGTATCTGCATCTAAATTATAGTCAACATCATGCTCAAACTTTAAATCATATTTAATACTTAAATCTTTTTTAAAGGCAAAAAATGATTCTATATTGTATTCAACATGATTAGTAAAAGGATTTTCTTTATTGCTAGTATCAAAGGATGTTTCAACTAGACCATAGGTATTTGTATAATGCTGTACAAAGGCAAAAGCATTAGTTGAACTAAAAGCTAATAAAATGAGAAAGATCGATTTGGTTCTCATTTTTTCTCTCCAGATTTGGTACTTTATTTTGTATTTTATAAAATCTTTTTTCTATAAATTTTCTATAGAAAAAAGACACAGCAAAGACTCAAGGTTCTTTATACTTAAAATAGTAAAATTTTATAGTTCATGTGAAATTTATGTTATTTCTCTATACAAAATAACTATATTGTTTTAATAAAACAAAATAATCACAATGACTAATTTTATTAAAAATATCTAAACAATAAAAATCTTACTACCTAAGTAAATTATTCATTTCTCTTTTAATTATAGTATAAATACACTATTAAAGTTAAGAGATCTTGATATTTATAAAGAAGATTTTATTTTTCATCAAAGATAAAGGATTGTAATTCCCCTACATCTTTTGCCATTAAGTCAGCATTCCATAAATTTACATCTATGCACTCATTTATACCATAACCCCATAAAGCTGTGCATGATGTACATTTTGCAGCATTAGCAGCCTTTATATCATTTAAGTGATCGCCTATATACATAGTTTTATCATTACTTACATTAAAGTGCTCCATAGCTTTTAAAATTGGCTCTGGGTGAGGTTTATAATGTGTACAACTATCACAACCTAAAATAAGCTCTATATTTTTAGCAAAATCAAATTTGCTCATAAGCTTATTTGCCATATCTATATATTTATTGGTAATAATGGCTATTTTTATATCATTTTTATGTAATTTATTTATAAGCTCTTCAATACCTAAAAAAGGTTTTGTATAGGTATTTATATTATTTACATAATAATTTGCAAAGCACTCACGCATTTCATGCTCTACATCATAATTATGCACAATATCTTTAGGTATGGAGTTATAAAGCATTTCACGCATACCTGCTGTTACTACTTTTAATAGTTTTTCATAGGATTGCTCTTTAAGTCCATATTTTTTTAAGGTGTAATTACATGCAGCTATAATGTCAGGTGCAGTATCCATTAATGTGCCATCAAGATCAAAGAAAACAGCTTCATATTTTTTTTGCATAATAAAATCCTATAAAAAATTTGAGTTTAGATTTTAACAAAAAATAAGCATTAAGTAGTTATCTTTATTTTTTAGTTTTATTTATATTTATTTATACTCTATATGCTTAAAATATACTTTTTAAGCTAGAAAAAAACTTAGAAAATAATGTTCTTTTTAAATAATTAGATCTAGTAAAACTATATGTTATATATAGAAAAAATAATTTAAAACTAGTATTTCTTTTTATATAAAAGTTAAATTTAAAAATAAACTTAATTTTGTGTAAAAGTATAAATATAAATTATAAAAATATGCTATTAACTAATAAAAACACAAATATATTTATGTTTTTTCTTTTAAATTTAAATATATAAATCTTTGTTCAGTATAATAAACCGATTTTTACTTTTATTATACAAAAGTAAAGAAATATACGTAAACCTTAAATAACTTATTGTTTTTTAAGGTTATATAGCTAAGTTATAAAATAAAAATATTTTTATTTATAAGGAGGATTTTTATGCTAGTTATTCATGACTTGCAGGAATTAAAAAATAAGATTTATGAGTTTAAAAAAGAAAATAAATCTATAGGTTTAGTTCCTACAATGGGATTTTTACATGAAGGGCATCAAAGTCTTATAGAAAAAGCAGTAGCATCTAATGATGTAGTTATAGTAAGTGATTTTGTAAATCCAATTCAATTTGCTCCTAATGAAGATTTAGATAGCTATCCTCGCAATTTAGAGCATGATGCTAAACTTTGTGAAAAAGCTAATGCTACTATTTTATTTAATCCAAAAAGCACTGATATGTATTTAGATAATGCAAAAACATATGTAAGTGTATCTGACCTTACAACTAATCTTTGTGGTAAAACAAGACCTACACATTTTAGGGGCGTATGTACTGTTGTTGCAAAACTATTTAATTTAGTGTGTCCAAATAGAGCTTATTTTGGTCAAAAAGATGCTCAACAAGTGGCTGTTATAAAACAAATGGTACGCGATCTTAATTTTGATATTGAAATTGTAGTATGCCCTATAGTACGTGAAAGTGATGGTCTTGCTAAAAGTTCACGCAATAAATATCTAAATGAAGAGGAGAGAATTTCAGCTTTAGTTTTAAATAAAGCTTTAAATTTAGCACAAGATTTAATTCAAAATAATACACATGATATTAAAACTATTTTAGATGCTATGACTTCTTTAATAGAAAAAGAACAAAATGCACGTATTGATTATGTTAAAGCTGTCAATGCAGATACTATAGAGGATATAGATAGCTTAAATGATAATACTTTATTTGCTCTTGCAGTCTATATTGGCAATACACGTTTAATTGATAACTTTATTTATAGAAAAAATTAAAAGGATATTTTTATGTACCTAACAATGTTAAAGGGAAAGATTCATAGAGCAACTGTAACAGAAGCTAAACTTGATTATGTAGGTAGTATCTCAATTGATGAGGATTTAATGGAGGCATCATCAATTTTAGAATATGAAAAAGTACAAATAGCTGATGTTGATAATGGTAATAGATTTGAGACCTATGTTATAGCAGCAGAACGTGGTAGTGGTATGATTTGTTTAAATGGTGCAGCTGCTCGTTGTGTACAAAAGGGCGATAAAGTTATCATTATGTGCTATGCACAAATGGATGAAAAAGAGATAAAAGAGAGAAAACCTCATGTAGTTTTTGTTGATGATAATAATAAAATCAAAAGAATTACACGTTATGAAAAGCATGGCAGATTAGAAGATATGTAATATGAAAAATTTATTTTACTTTACCAATCTTTTTATAAAGAATATAAGCATAGTTATAGTAGCCTTATCCTTTATTGCTTTTTTATATCCAGATGCTTTTAAAGGTATGGTGTCTTATACTTCTATATTCTTAGGTATAGCTATGTTTGGTATGGGTACTTCTATATCTGTATCTGAGTTTAAAAATATAATTTATAATCCACATGAAATAATTATAGGTTGTATAGCTCAATACACTATAATGCCATTTCTTGCCTATATACTTATAAGTGCTTTTAATCTACCTATAGATTTAGCTTTAGGTGTTATTTTAGTTGCAACGTGTCCTGGTGGTACTGCAAGTAATGTTATAACACATATAGCAAAAGGTGATGTATCTTTATCTGTTGCTATGACTATAACATCAACTTTAATATCTCCATTAATAACTCCAGCTTTAGTCTATGCTCTTGCTCATAAGTATGTAGATGTGTCATTTATAGCTATGTTTAAATCTGTTTTAACCGTTATCCTTTGTCCTATTATTCTTGGCATAGTTGCAAATCACTTTGCAAAAGATATGGTTAAAAAGACAGATAATATCTTTCCTTTTATATCATCACTTGCTATTGTGCTTATCATAGCTGCTATTATTGCAGCTAATAAAGATAAGATAATTGAAAGTGGTTTTATTGTCTTTATTATTGTAGCTATACACAATGCTTTTGGTTTTTTAAGTGGACTTTTAATTGGACATTTTTTACATATTGATTATAAGAAGACTACAGCTTTATCTATTGAAATAGGTATGCAAAATAGTGGTCTTGCTATGTCACTTGCCCTTTTAAATTTTGCAAATAATCCTCTTGCAACTTTACCTGCAGCTATATTTAGTATCTGGCAAAATATAGCAGGTTCTGTTCTTGCTAATATAAGAGCAAGAAAAAAGACTAAATTAGTTTTAGCTTAGTCAATAAAAGGAGGCACAAGCCTCCTTTTATTATATTTATAAAAGTTCACACAAAATGTAGCAATTTTTATATCTTATTTGTATCAAAAAATCGATTTATGTGAGATTTATTGTGTTTTTACATACAAAATAACTATGTTGTTTTAAGTCATAACATAAAAAATCACAAGTATTTAAATTAAAATGTTATAAGTTAGATATCAGAAAGTAAATGTACTTTGAACTTTAATAAATGGATTTTATCTACTAGATTAGAACATTATTAAAATACTTTTATCTTTTATATAAGATAGGTAATGTTTTATATTATACTAAATTAGTAATTTATTAGCTTTGATGTATTTTTTTTATATAAAAACATATTTTTTTATTTATTCTTTTTCTAATTATAAGAAAAATTTTTATTGAAGTTATATATAATTACATTAGTTGATTTTTTATAACTAAAGGAATTTTTGTTTATGAATAAGTTAAGCAAAGCTATTTTACTATCCTTATCTTTATTTGCTGTATCTTCTAATCTATCCTTTGCAGCTAAATTAGATATAAAAGCATTAGAGCAAAAGGCAAATAATAATGATATAGAAGCTGCAAAAACACTTGGTATTGCTTATTATGTAGGTGATGAAGTACCTAAAGATGATGCTAAAGCTATGAAATGGCTTTTAATTTCAGCAAATAAAGGTGATAGCGTATCTAATGCTTGTATAGGTTCTATTTATTATTCTTGTGATCTAAAAGAATATTGTAGCTTACAAAAAGCACGTGAATACTATGAAAAAAGTACACATTCTGATGCTCTATATCAATTAGGTCAATTATATTTCTTTGGTCTTGGTGTTGATATTGATCTAAAAAAGGCTCAAGAATACTATAAAATGTCAGCTGCAAAAGATAATGAAAATGCAAAAGCTGCTTTAGCTATGGGTCTTGATAGATTAACAGCTGCACAAGAAAAGTCACGCGATAAAGAGAGATTTGATGTTTTAAAGAGAAGTGCTGACAAAGGCGATCCTTACTCACAATATCAATTAGGTACTATGTATTACCGTGGCAATAAGCTAATGAAAAGAGATCAAGCAACAGGTGTGCAATATTTCTTAAAAGCTGCAAAACAAGGTGTAGAAGAAGCTCAAATGGAAATGGGCTA
>JARHZF010000019.1 GCA_029258325.1 Anaerobiospirillum sp.
TATTATCTAAGGCATTAGTATTTAAAGTCTCATCCTTTAAAGTTTTAGCCTTTTTAGATGAACCCTTTGGTCTACCACGTTTCTTCTTAGGAGTAGTAGCTATAGTATTATCATCTGTAGCATTATCTAAAGATGAAGCAGTGGTATTAACAACATCTTCAGCATTGACATCACTTAAAGATGAAGCAGTGGTATTAACAACATCTTTAGCATCAGCATTACCTAAAGATGATGTAGTGATATTAATTACATCTTCAACATTAGCAACTCTATTAGTATTATCTTTAGTAGTAGTTTTAGTTTTGCTACGTCTTTTCTTAGGAGTAGATGATATATCATCATCTTTATTATCTTTGTAATTGTTATTTTGAAATATATCAAAAATATCTCTATCTTCATTATCTAAAACATCTTTATCATTATTAGATGTAAATTCATTATCCTTAAATTCATCATCTAAAGAAGATGTAATAGGTTTTATTGTATCAACTACAAAAGTAGTATCATCTTTACTGTCTATTGTAATATTATCCTTAGATTCTATATTATTTAGACTATTATTTTCTTCACTATAAGATAAAGTATTTTCAAATATATCATTTATATTTGTAAAAGCTTTAGCATTAGAGTTATTAATTAGCTCTTTATTGAAACTATTATTTAAGTTATTTGCATATACAAAAAGTTTATCTTTAAACTTTGTAAGCTCTATTTTATTTTGTAGATAATTAATATATGTATCATGAGCATAGACATTGTTAAATACAGCAATATCAGTGTGACTTAGTAAAAAGGCACGTGTGTCTATATCAGCATAGCTATTAATATCCATTTCATCTTCATGTTTAGTTGATAAACATAAAAGTTTGTTTTCTAAAACTGCATCTAAAATAAATGAGTTTTTACAAAAGCTTTTAAGATTACTTTTTATAAATAAAATAACCTTAGCATTTTGTTTAATAGCATATTGCAAGAAAACTTTATCTAAATTGTTTTTTATCTTAAATAAAAGACAATAATTTTCTTGTATGCTTTTATCTATAAGCTTTGTAATAAGTTCTTTATCACTTTCATTTTCATCAATATTTATATAAATTGATTTTTGTTTTAAAAAATCAATATTACCCACTACATAAAATAATGATGGACAAGGATTTAAATGTTTTTTAATAAATTTACTATATTCTTCATTAGCTCTAGTTAGAATGCTAATTCCTATTTTTTGTAGATCACTTATTTTACTAAAAATACCAAAAGCTCTATTTTTAAGGGCAAATAGACGATTAATATCTAATTTAAAATCTACATCAAAGTATTTTTTAAAATCATCAAGTGAAAAATAAAGTAAATCCTTTGGTTGTAAATTATGTTTAAAAATATAATTAGCAAGATAATTATATTCCTCATAAGAAAGAGGTATATGTTCATTCTTATTAGAAAAACATGAGCAAAATAAAATAATTGCTTTTGCATTTTCATTATTTTTAAACATAATAAACCTTATTTATTTGTCAAAAAGTAATCTTAATTATTAATAATTATATCTTAATCTTTTAAAAGATATAAAGTTAAAACACCTAAAGAGATATAGCTATCTTTATCTTTACCTACATTTCTATTGTATAGTGGAAATAAACTATTTTTTGTTTTTTAATTATATCGTATATTGTACATAACTCTAACTTTTATTATCTAATTTACTCATATTATTAGCAAGATTTAATATAATTTAATTTTGCAAAGAATATATATTTATAAGTTGTACTCATGTATTAGAATTGTACCATTCATAATATGCTAATTTAGCTATATTTTTTTATAGAAATGGGGAAAAGCACCATTTTCTATGATATTGCATATAAGGATATAAGTAAAAAATACTTTATCTATATTGTTTTTGTTTTTTTAATGGAAAGATGTTTTTATGAAAAAAGATAAAATAAATAATAAGCAAGGTAAGGTTGCTTTAGATAAAGAGCAAACAAATAAAGATTTTGTAGTCTTAAAAGACAAGGATGTAGATTCTACATCTACTATAGTTCAAATATATGATGAAGGAGAAGATCTTACTCTTAAAAAAGAAAACGATAAGAAAAATATTTATGAAACTTTAAAGAGTTTTATAAAATTATTAGCTAAAGACGATATTCTTAAACAAAACTTAAACAAAGATGTAGAAGAGTTTTTAAAAGAAAACGAAGCAAATATTCAAGATAAAAGTGCAGATGATATTTTAAAAATCATAACTGAATTAGCAGAGCAAGGAGATGCTTCTTTTCAAAGTAGTTTAGGACAAATGTACTATTCAGGTATTTTAGTTGATATAGATTTAAAAGAGGCTTTTAAGTGGACTTTAAAAGCTGCAGAAAAAGATGATGTAGATTCTATATTTTTGCTTGGAGAAATGTATCATAAAGGTGAGGGAACTTCTCAAAATAAAGAGGAAGCATTAAAGTGGTATATAAAAGCTGCTCAAAAAGGACATAAAGAAGCTCAAACTTTAGTTGGCGAAATGTATGATAAAGGTTATTTAACTAATCAAAATTTAGATGAATCTTTTAAATGGTATGAAAAAGCAGCAAAAAATGGTAGTGCTATAGCTCAATATAATTTAGCTTTAATGTATATGGAGGGAAATAGTATAGAACAAGATATAAACAAGGGATTTTATTGGTTTTTAAAAGCTGCAGAGCAAGGAATGCTAGAAGCTCAATGTAATGTTGGACAAATGTATTATTATGGTATAGGCACTATAAAAAATACAGATGAAGCATTAAAGTGGTATACAAAGGCAGCAGAACAAGGATGTGAAGTATCTAAAAAAGAATTAGCCTTTATAAATAATTAATATCTAGATGGAAAAGAAGATTTAGAACATAAAAAATCTACAGAAAAAAAATCACAAGACAAAAAAGATGTAAAAGATTTTGAGTCTAATATGAGCTTTATAAAAACTTCCAATATAAATTAAATAAACATTGTGCTATCTATAAAAATGCTATTGCTTAGCAACTAAAAGGACAATTTTATAGATAGCTATTATCACAATTACTTTTATATCTACCAGTTAATACAGCTTATAGCTGTTTTTTGTACATCTAAAGCTTTTTTATAACGCTCTTTAAACACCTCAAAACCTTGAATATCATCTTTACTTGCACTAATTGTAGTTTCTTTTACATGTTTAAAGATTAATTCATTTAAAAATGAAGCTAAATCTTTATATTCTTTTACTCTATGTAAAAATAAAGCTAAAACAGCAATACCATAAGCACCACCTTCACTTGCTGTCTCCATAACAGCTACAGGTGCTTTAAGTGCAGCTGACATATAGGTTTGTCCTACTACCTTTGTTTTAAATAAACCACCATGACCTGTAATTTTATCTAATTTAACTTTTTCCTCAATAAATAAAATATCAAGACCTAAAGCTACAGCAGCAAGGGAGGTATATAGATATGAACGCATTAAGTTTGCTAAATTAAAATTACTATTTACACTACGAAGTAAAATAGGTCTACCCTCATTAATCATAGTTATATTTTCACCTGAATAATAGTTATAAGGTAAAATACCACCACAATCTTTATCGCCACTTAATGATATATTATATAAAGACTCATAAAGCTTATTGTCACTAATATCTATATTTAAAATTTGAGTAAATTCTTTAAAAATATGAACTAAAGCATTTAAATCTGTAGTTCCATTATTGGCATGAGACATGGCACAAGGATAACCATCAGGTGTCATAACCATATCTATTTCTCTATGCAGTTTAGATAGGGAGTGTTCAAGCACTATCATTGCAAATATAGATGTACCAGCTGAAATATTACCTGTACGTGGAGCTACAGCATTTGTTGCAACCATGCCTGTGCCTGCATCGCCCTCTGGTGGACATAAAGGTATACCACATTCAAGTTCACCACTTTCATCTAATAATAAAGCACCAGATTTAGTTAATGTACCAGCCCTCTCTCCTGCTACTAACACTTTTGGGAATATTGAGTCTAAAGTAAAGTTATAACCTTTTTCTTTTAAAAGATTATCAAACTTTGCTTTCATATCACTATCATAATCATGTGTTGTATCATTTATAGGGAACATACCTGATGCATCACCTACACCTAATACTTTTTCATCTGTTAAAAGATAGTGTATATAAGCACTTAAAGTACAAACATAATCTAATTTATTTAAATGACTATCTTTTTCTAAAATTCTTTGATAAACATGAGCACAAGACCATCTTAGAGGTATATTAAAATTAAATAAATTAGTTAAATAATCAGCACTTTCTTGTGTATTTGTATTTCTCCAAGTATAAAAAGGGGCAATGATATTTTTATCTTTATCAAGAGCTATATAACCATGCATCATGCCACTAATGCCAAGGGATGCTAATTTCTTTAAAGATACCTTATATTTATTAAAAACATCTTGTTTTAAGTTTTTAAAACAAGCTTTTAAAGATGTTTTTATTTCATCTTCTTTATAAGTCCAAATACCATCTAAAAAGCTATTTTCCCAATCATAAATACCTGTTGCTAAAGTATGTCCCTCTAAATCAATTAAAATAGCTTTGACTCGAGTAGAACCAAGTTCAATACCTAAAGAACAATGTCCTTTTTCAATAAGTTCTATAGTGCTCATACAATACTCCTATACAAATATTATTTAAAAATTTACGTTAAAATAAGTCTTACTATGAAAAGATAAGACTATGCTTTACATATTTTTACTTATTTTAATTGAATAAATCTTATTTGTATCTTTTAGCTTTTTTAATTTATAAAATTACTTAAAGCTTAAACTTAATTTTTTAAATAAAT
>JARHZF010000110.1 GCA_029258325.1 Anaerobiospirillum sp.
AAACACACTAAAAATAGCCAATTTGATGTGTCTAAATTAAACTCCCTACCAAAAGTTGGTATTGTATACAATTACTCAAATGCATCAGATCTACCTGTAAAAGCATTTATTGATGCTAAATATGATGGTATTGTTAATGCAGGTGTAGGTAATGGTAATATCTATAAGGATGTATTTGCAAGCTTAGAGCAAGCAAGAGCTAAAGGCATTGCTGTAGTACGTAGTGCTCGTGTTCCTACAGGTTCAACAACATTAGATGCTGAAATTGATGATAATAAATACGGTTTTGTAGCATCAGGTACATTAAACCCTCAAAAATCACGTATTCTTCTAATGTTAGCCTTAACTAAGACTAAAGATTTTAAAGAAATTCAAAAGATTTTCTTAGAATATTAATATAATAAGTTCATGTGAAATTTACGTTGTTACCACCAAAAAACTATTTTGTTTTAATTAATAACGTAATAATCAAAATGACTTTATAATCATTATTTTTAGATAAAACCGTTGTTTTTATACAGCGGTTTTTATTTTATTAAAAATATATAAGCTAATTTAATATTAGTTATTAAGTACCTATATAAATGTACTTTATATATTATAGTGTGATTTATATATTATTTTGACTCATGTGATATTTACATTGTTTCTACATAAGATAGGCACTATGTTGTTTTAAGTAAGAACATAAAAATCATAAGTACTATCATGTTGTATTTATCACAATTAATTAATAAAAATATATTCAATTTATTAACTAGTACCTAATAGAAATTATCTTTTAAATTTTATCTAATTATAATTTTTGTATAATCTTAAAAATATATAAGAGGATTATGGTAAATGAAAAAAGATTATATTAGAAATAAAATTCATGACATTGTACATCACGATGCTACAGCAGGCGTCTTGATGATTATTATTGCTTTAATAGCTCTAGCTTATAGTAACTCTCCTTATGATATTAATTATAGAGAGTGGCTTGATACTAAAGCTGGTTTTATTTTTGGCGATTTTACCTTAAAAAAACCTATATTACTTTGGGTTAATGATGGTCTTATCACCCTATTTTTCTTTTCTATAGGATTAGAACTAAAACATGAGTTTATGGAGGGGCATCTTTCTAAACTCTCAAATATAGCATTGCCAGCTTTTGCAGCTATTGGTGGTATTATTATGCCATCGCTAATCTTCACCCTTTTTAATTTTAATGATGAGTTTGCTATAAGAGGTTGGGCTATACCAGCTGCAACAGATGCTGCTTTTGCTGTTGCTATACTTTTATTATTAGGTAATAGAGTACCATCTTCTTTAAAGATATTTTTACTCTCTCTTGCTATTTTTGATGATATAGGTGCAATTATAATTATTGCTATATTCTATACATCATCTCTATCTTTTACAGCTCTTTTATTTGCATCTTTATCTATATTAGCTCTTGCTTTTTTAAATTTCATGCGTGTACAAAGAGTTGGTTTTTACTATATTGTAGGTACAATCCTTTGGTTTAGTATCTTAAAAAGTGGTGTACATGCAACACTTGCAGGTATTATTACAGCTTTCTTCATACCACTTAAGAAAAACGATGGTAGTGAACTTGTAAATGATATTGCCTATCATCTAAAGATGTGGCTTGCTATCTTTATCTTACCTGTATTTACCTTTGCTAATGCTGGTATAAATTTATCCTCTATAAATATAGACAGCATCTTCTCAAATGTTAGTTTAGGTATTTTCTTAGGTTTATTTGTAGGTAAACAATTAGGTGTATTTTTAGTTAGCTACTTTTGCATAAGACTTGGTATAGCAAAACTTCCTTATGGAGCTAATTATAAACATTTATATGGTGTAAGTATATTAACAGGTATAGGCTTTACTATGTCTATGTTTATAGATGGTCTTGCATATCAAGGTTCTAATATATTTAATTACGCAAACTCACTTGCTATTATACTTGGCTCTGTTGTATCTGGTATTGTAGGTTTTACCTATCTTTACTTTATCTCAAAAAGACATAGAGCTAAATTTTTATAAAAAAATCCCTTGATAAGATAGAAGCTAATGTATTTTATATGTTAGCTTCTTTTTTTTTATCTAATGTTAATAAATGTCACACATATATATGTTAGTTTTATATATGATAGCTTATATAGGTTAATTTACATTTTAGTAATTCATTTTGATAAGATACTTTATACATAAAAAATGTATTTTATAAAATGAATTTAAAGAGAAATCTAAGTTTTATATTTTAAAATAGAGTAAAATAGAGATTGTATAAAGAGTGCATTCTATTTGAAACTCTTTTTTATAGACTATGCACAACTTTTATTTAAGGATTTAATATGAAAAAGACTGTTGCTTCTTTAACTATGTCACTTGCATTTATTGTAGGTTGCTCATCTCAAGTTGTATCAGAGTCAAAAGTTATGGAATCTGAGCAAAAACAAATTACGCAAACACAAACAACATCACCAAATATTCAATCTTATTTTTCAACCGAATTCTTTAAAATAGGTGTACCTGAAAATTGGAAAGTAGTAAGTTATGAAGGACCTGAAATTCCAACTTATGTATCTGTTGAAAAGAAAGAAAGTAATACTGTTGTAACTATAAGTGTAAAGCATACTAAAGATACAATAGATGAGCTTTGCCAAAAAACAGTAAAAAAATTAATTGGTGAGAGTAAAGATATTATTAAAGGTCCTGTTGTAGAGTTTGGTACATGTAAAATTGTAGCTGTTGATCAAAATAATAATCAATCATCTGCTTGGATTAGAAAATATGATGATGATAATACTGAATACTCAATCTATTTTGAAGGTTCACAAGAAGAAGCCAATGAAGTCCTAACTACACTTCAAGGTAATGAAAAAATTATGTCTCTTCTTGTAATGCCAATTGGTCCAGAACTTTAATAAATGTTAAAATTCCTACTTATATTTATTATCCCCCTAATTACAGCATGTTCTTCAGGGGGATATAATTCTCAAATAAACCCAAATATTGATTATAAAATTCCTACTTCATATAGGGTATATCAAAATAATTACTTTCAAGTAAATCTTCCATCTAATTGGATTGTAACAAGTATGGAAGGACCTGATAAACCAACACATATCACTATGACTAATGTCTATGATGAAACTATTGTAACCATTTCTGTTGTAAATTACTTCAGATCAATGGATGAAACTTGTCGTTTATCTACGTCAAATTTAGTTGATAATCAAAATAATATAACTAAAGGTCCTGTAATTGAAAAAGGTACTTGTAAAATAAAAGCTTATGAAAATGGAAAAGAGCATGGTATGTTACTACGTGTCTATCCTGATCAAAGTTTTTACTCAATTCATTATGAAGGTGATCCTGTAAAAGTCTTTACTGATATTATTCATAATACTAAAGGAAAAGATGATAAAATGCAGTCACTCTTAAAAAGTATTTAATGAATAAAAAATAGATTTTTATTGTACATATTAAATAAAAAGTATAATTAAATCTTATGGTTCTTTTAAGACAATTTTATAAAAAATCTTATATATAAGATATTGTTCTTAAAGCTAAAAAAGCAAGTAATTTTTTTTATTATTTTTTATAATAAAATCTTGTATAAAATCTTAGTACTTGATATATTAATAACAGCCCTAGGGTGTACGCCAGGTATAAAACCCTGAGCCGATATTTATTAGATTGGGGTGCTTCCTGCTAGCCATTGAGCAAGCTGATACTATAATCAGAAGCCTTACGCTACCACAGTAATCCCACTTAGACTTCCTGGTTCAAGGAGTCTACTTACCAGCGGCATTTCTGGGGCTTCATCTCTTTATTATCCCTCTATATTAAATTCATTTATAAATAAAACATGTAATTTTTATGTTGTTTATACATAAAAACTGTGTTGTTTTGAATAACAACACAAGAACTTTATAAGTAATAAAAAAATAACCTCTTTACTTAATTAAACATGCAAGAGGTTAAAGTCAAACACTTAAAGAAATAAACAAAGAGCTGTATAAAAATCACTCTATTTATACATATTTTAATTAGAAAAATCTAAATCTAG
>JARHZF010000180.1 GCA_029258325.1 Anaerobiospirillum sp.
CCAAGTTGGTGCTAACTCTGGTGATACCTTAGATTTAACTGTTAACTCAAAGGGTTATACCTTATCAGCTATGATAACTACAGCAAATCTAAAAGGTAAGGGTGTATCAAAGACTAGATTTGTTTTATCAACAGCATCAGCAGCTCAAGATGCTATTCAACATGTTGATGCAATTATTGCAGCAATTGATAAGCAACGTGGCAATCTTGGTGCTATGCAAAATCGTATGGAATCAACTATACGTAATCAATCAAATGTGTCAATGAACACAGCAGATGCTCGTGCACGTATTCGTGATGCTGACTTTGCTGATGAAAGTGCAAACTTAACTCAACAAAATATCATTCAACAAGCTGCATCATCAATGTTAATGCAATCAAATATGAGACCACAAATGGCTCTATCATTAATTGGTTAATTTATTAGTTTTGTATTCATGGTATTAACAAGGTCACCTAGATAGGTGACCTTTATTTTTTGTTTATTAGATATTTAGTGTATTAATTTAAGATCTTTTATTTTTTTAATATGTAAAAATTTCTCTATTATGTAATAATAATCTAGTTTTTATAAATATTTTGGATAAAGAAAAATGACAGAAATAAATAAAAAAATTGAATTAATTGCTCTTGATGTAGATGGTACTTTATTAAGAAGTGATAGAACATTAAGTCAAAAAACAATTGATTGTGTACACAAAGCAGTAGAACAAGGTATTAAAGTTGTTATAGCTACAGGTAGACATTATGGTGGCATAATAAATTATGCTAAAGAGTTAAATATTGTAAATGATGGAGCTTATGCTATTTGTTTTAATGGCTCTGGTATTATTGATTTAAAAACATTTAAACCAGTGTATAAACAAACCTTAAGTTCATCTTTAGTTACACAAATTACCAAAATATCAAATAAACATAATTTAGATATGCATGGCTATAGAGATGATTTTGAATTATTTTTACAAAATGAAAAAAATCCATTATCAGTGCTTGAAGCTACTATGAACTTTTTACCTTATAAGGTAGATGATTTTATTTATGATGAAAATAAAGCATATGATTATATGAAGATATTATCAGTATCAAAAGATCCAGATGCTTTAGATGTGTTACGAAAGGATATTGAAGCTAGGGACTTTTTCAAGGATATTAACATAGTAAGATCTGACAAACACTTCCTTGAATATCTACCAAAACATTGTTCTAAAGGTCATGCTTTAACAGAGCTATGTAAGATTTTATCTATAAATATAGAAAATGTTATGGCTGTAGGTGATGCTGAAAATGATTTAGAGGGTATCAAAAGAGCAGGTTTAGGCGTTGCCATGAAAAATGCAACAGATATTTTAAAAGAAAATGCTGATGTTGTTTTACCTTATTCAAATGATGAAGATGGTGTTGCTTATGCCATTGAGAAATATGCTTTAAAAAGCATATAAAAGTCTTTATAAATCAACGTAGATGTAAACTTATTAATATCATTATAAGTTTGCATCTAAATTAGTAAAATTTTTAAAGCTAAGTTTTTTATAATTAAAACCTATTTAAAATAAGCTCAAATCTATTTAAAAAAGCATGCTTTTATTTTAAATAATTTCAAATAGTTAAGTTTTCTTTATATCTTAAATATCAATATATTTGAGGATATTTTATTATGAGTACACATAGAATAAGTCATGAGCAATTGCCTTTAAAAGTAACTTTAAAAGCTTTTGCAAAACTTATAAAGATGTACTGGACCTCAAAAGATAGTAAAAAATCTTGGTTATATCTATTATCTATCATTATTTTTACTGGTGGTTCTGTATATTTAGCAACAGCTATAAATACATGGTATAAAACCTTTTGGGATACATTACAAAACTACGATCTTGATGGTTTTAAACATCAACTTTTAGTTTTTGTTATGCTTGCTACTATTCATGTTTTAGTAACTGTTTATAATAAATTTATTCAGTCAAAACTCTCTATAGAATGGAGACGTTGGCTTACTGAAAATATAATGAGTACATATTTAAAAGATAGTACTTATTATAAGATACAGCTAACAGATACATATACAGATAACCCTGATCAACGTATAGCAGAAGATTTATATATATTTGTAGGCGATACCATAGGACTTCTTTTAGGTCTAGCTTCAGATATAGCTATGTTAATTACTTTCTCTATAGTGTTATGGGGATTATCTCAAGCTACTGATTTAACACTACCAAATGGATATGTTTTACATTTACCTGATGGCTATTTATTTTATTTAGCTTTATTGTATTCAATAATAGGTACAGTAGTAACTTTCCTTTTAGGTAAACCTCTTGTAAAAATTAATTTTAGACAACAAAAGTATGAAGCAAACTTTAGATATTCTTTAATTAGATTAAGAGAATCATCTGAATCTATTTCTTTATATAAGGGAGAAAGTAGAGAAAAGGAAATCTTAAATGCTAAATTTAAAGATGTAGTTTCAAACTATGTAGTTTTAATTAATTTAATTAAGAAATTAGGCTTTTTAACCTTAGGTTATGCTCAAACAGCAGTAATTTTCCCTATATTAATTGCAGCACCTTTATATTTTGCTAAATTAATTACTATAGGTACTATTATGCAAATTAACTCTGCCTTTGCTAGAGTTCAAGATTCTTTATCAACATTAGTATCTAACTTTACCTCATGGGCAAGTTATAAGGCTGTTATAGACCGTTTATCTTTCTTCTTAAATGCTATAGAAAATTCTAAAAATTTAAAATGCATAGAAGCAAAAGTAGTAGAAGATACTGTTTTTAATGTACAAAATTTAAAAGTCTTTTTAAATTTTGAAAATGACAGTAGAGTTCTTGTTGATAATCTATCTTTTTCTTTAAAAAGTGGTGATAGACTTTTAATCAAAGGTCAGTCAGGTTGTGGTAAATCAACAATGCTTCGTGCTCTATCAGGTATATGGCCTTTTGCAGAGGGTGAAATTGAGACTGTATCTCATGATAAAACCTTATTCTTAAGCCAAAAACCATATTTACCATTAGGTTCTTTACGAGAGTGTGCTTTTTATCCTCTTGCTATAGATAAAAATATAGAGCTAGATAGTTATTTTAAGCTTTTCCATTTAGAGCATTTAATTGAAAAATTAGATAATGTAGATCAATGGTCGCATATATTATCTTTAGGTGAAATGCAAAGAATTGCTTTTATTCGAGCTTTATTAAATAAACCTAAAGTAATTTTCTTAGATGAGGCTACATCAGCTTTAGATGAAAATTTAGAACAATTATGTTATCAAAAATTAATTGAAACTTTAGGTGATAGCATTATAGTAAGTGTAGGTCATAGACCTTCTTTAGTTGCTATGCACAATAAGTTTTTAACTAAAAAAGATAATAGTTTTACTTTTAGCTAAGATAAACTTATATCTAAAAGATAACTTATATGTTGTATAATGCTTAGTTCATAACCTATTTTATATGTGTATTAGATATTATGAACTCAAGCAATCAAAATAATTTAGATAAAGATAAAGGACTTTCTAAAAAAGGTCCTTTATCTAATGATAAATTTCATATAGAAGACTTTTCTTTAAATAAAAATCAAAATAAAAAAGAAAGTAAAAGTAAAAAGTCATCTAAGAAAGAACAAACTTCAAATAAAAAATTTTCACTAAAAAGTTTTTCTAAATCTTTAAGTTTACTTACTATAAAACTATCTATAGTAGGTGTCTTTATTTTAGCTTTATTATTTGTTTACTTTGATTCTATTGTATTATCAAAATTTGATGTAGATGATAAATGGGTATTACCAGCAGTAGTGTACTCACGCCCTCTTGAAATTTATCCAGAGCAAAGATTATCTTTAAAACAAATGGTTTATGAATTACAACTTTTAAAATATCAACAAGTTGATAAACCATCAAAGCCAGGTCAATTTAATGTAAATTTTAAAACAGGTAAAATTATTCTTATTAAAAGACCTTTTACCTTCCCTGAAGGACATGAAGAAAAGATGTCTATGCTTGTTGCATTTGAGGATAATAGAGTAAATAAAATTATAAATGCAGATACAATGGAAGATCTATCTTATGTAAGAATGGATCCTGTTTTATTAGATAGAATTAATCGTATAGATCCAAAAGAAGATAGAATCTTTATTTCACTTAATGATGTACCAAAAGAATTAATAACAACATTAATAGAAATTGAAGATAGACAATTTTACTCACATATGGGTGTTAATTTCTTTGCTATAGGACGTGCTTTTATTAAAAATGCAATAGCAGGTCGTGTAGTTGAAGGTGGTAGTACCATAACACAACAGCTTGTTAAAAATTATTTTCTAAGTTCAGAGAAAAGCTATTCACGTAAGTTTAAAGAATTAATTATGGCTATGATTATGGATCATAGATATTCAAAAGATCAAATCTTAGAAGCTTACATGAATGAAATCTATTTAGGTCAAAATGGTAACGCAGGTATTTATGGTTTTGGTCTTGCATCTTATTTTTACTTTGGTATACCAGCATCAGAGTTATCTATAGATCAAATAGCTCTTTTAGTAGGTATGATTAAAGGCCCATCTTATTACGATCCTTGGAGAAAACCAGAAAAATCCTTAGAAAGACGTAATACAGTACTTGCTGTTTTAAAAAATAGAGGCTATCTAACACAAGAGCAATTTGATTTATATTCAAATAAACCTTTAAATATAATCAAAAAAGGTTATATAAATTATACAAAGACACCAGCATTTATTGGTCTTTTAAAACATGAAATTAAAACTAAATTTGGTGATGATTTCTTATCAGGTAATGGTATTAGAATTTTTACAAGTTTAGACCCATTAGCTCAACTTGCAGCTGAAAATGCTGTTACAAAAGAGCTTGATGCAATTGAAAAAAGACATAATAAAAAAGGTCTTGAAGCCGCTATGGTAGTAAGCTCATGGCGTACAGCTGAAGTTAGTGCTGTTGTCGGTGGTAGAAATCCAAAATATGCAGGATTTAATAGAGTTATTGAGGCAAGACGACAAATAGGCTCTCAAATAAAGCCATTAGTTTATCTAACAGCTTTTTCAAAAGGATATCATTTAGGATCTACTGTACGTGATGAACCTTTAACTATTAAGCTTGCAGATGGTAAACTTTGGAGTCCTAAAAATGATGATAAGAAGTTTAGAGGAACTATTAATGTATTAACAGGTATGGCCCGCTCTTTAAATGTTCCTACAGTACGTATAGGTATGGGAGTAGGTCTTAGTTCTGTTATTGATACTATAAGAGCAGTAGGTGTTAAAGCACCTATTCCTATGTATCCATCTATATTATTAGGTATTACTGAACTTACACCTTATGAGTTAAATGCAATGTATGCAAGTATGGCAACAGATGGTGTTTATCAAGATCTAACCACATTAAGAACTGTAGTTAAAGATAATGAGATTGTATATCAAAGATCGGATAATCGTCAGGCACGTACTTTAGATCCAAGAGATACTTATTTAACTTTATATGGTATGACAGAAGCTACACGTTCAGGTACAGGTCGTAAACTTGGTGCTATGTTCCCAAATGTAACTTTAGGATCTAAAACAGGTACAACTAATGATAATAGAGATACATGGAGTACAGGTATTGATGCAGATGAATTAGTAACTACTTGGGTAGGTTATGATGATAATAGATCTACAGGTCTATATGGTTCATCTGGTGCATTACTTGTATATGCAGAGTATTTAAAGAATAGAACTATAAATTCTCTTGAATTAAAGAGACCTGATGGTATTAAGTTTGTAAACTTTTCAACATCTGGAGATGTTTTAGCAGATGATTGTCATGAAGATGGTATGAAACTACTACCAGCTCGTGAGGATATGATTACTTATGTAAAACATTGTAGATTACCTGATGTTGAAAATTTAAATCCTATTCCTGTTGAAAGTCCAAAAGAAAGTAAGGATGAACCTAATATTTTTGAAAAGTTCTTATTAGGTTTATAAAAATATAAAAAAAGCGAGCTAAATACTCGCTTTTTTATTATGTACTCTAGGTATTTGTATAAATACCATAAGTAAAGATACAAAGGATAATTAGTGGAATTACATATTTCACATAATAAAACCAAATTAAGCTTAAAAAGCTAACCTTAGTTGAATTATTATTAATTTCAGCTATAGCTCTATCTTTCATAACGTATCCAACAAATATAGATGCACCTAATGCTGTTAATACGAAGAATATATTACCACTTATAAAATCAAATGCATTGAAGATATCTTTATTTAAAATAGTTACATCTTTTAGATAATTATTAGATAAAGCACAAGGTATATTACCTAATAAATAAATAGAACCTAAGGTTAAAATAATTGCAAAATTTAGTTTTAAATTAAACTTTTCTTGAAGTACTGTAATAATTACTTGATAAATTGTAAGAGAAGTAGTTAGAGCTGCAATAATTAAAAGTAAGAAGAACACAATAGCAAAGAAGTTACCAAAGTGCATATGTGAAAATGCTATAGGTAATGTTTTAAATACTAAAGATGGTCCTGATGCTGGCTCTAATGTAGCACTAAATAAAGATGGGAAAATCATAAAGCCTGCTAAAACAGCAATAAGTGTATTTACAACGCAAGTTATAGTAGCTGTCTTTATTAGATTTTCATCTGATTTTAAGTGAGATGATAAAGTAATCATTACACCAAAACCTAAAGAGAGGGCAAAAAATACTTGACCTAATACATCTAAAAATAAAGTAGGGGTAATTTTTGAGAAATCTGGATTTAGATAGAATTTAACACCCTCTAAAGCTCCATCTAAAGTTAAATTTCTAAATACCATTAATAAAAGACAGATAAATAAAAGTGGCATTAAATATTTAACTGATTTTTCTATACCTGAAATAATACCCTTTTTTAAAATAAAATAATTTATAAGAACAAAGGCTAATGTAAATAAAGATATTTCAAGAGGGGAGTTTAATATAGCTTTATCATAAAAAGATTCAGTTATATTTTTTGTTATAGGTGAAGAGAGATCAAGCCCACTTTCAATACTTAATGTACCTAAGGCTATATGGTATATATATGAAATAACCCATCCGCCAATAACCATATAATAGGCAAGAATACCAAAGGAGCCTAAAAGACCTGCAAATCCTATAATTTTCCAAAGAGGTGATATTACCATCTTATCTCTTTTTAAAGAGAAAGCATCAACTGAATTGGTATGAGCTCGTCTACCAATAACATTTTCTACTAAGATAATAGGTATACCTAAAAATACCATTACTAATATAAATGTTAAAACATAAGCACCACCACCATTTTGACCTACTAAATAGGGAAAACGCCAAGTTGCTCCAAAACCTATAGTAGCACCTGCTACTGTTAAGATATAAGTTAATCTATTTGTCCATGTTTGACGTGTCATAACAGCCTTTTTAAGTATAAAAAACAATAATAAAGCCTCTTGTAAAGAGGCTTCTAAATAAGAATAAATTGTATAAATTTATTATTTATACCTTTGAATTAATAGCAGTACTGCCATCAATTCTCTTCCATTTAGATGGGGTTTTACCTTGTAAAATATAGCTAAAAGCCAATATTGTTGCAATGATAGTATACAGTTCTTTAGGAACTTCTTCTCCCTCTTTTAATTGTTTTAATTGCTCTAAAAGCCTTTCATCCTTGTGTACATATATGCCAAGCTCATTTGCCATATCAATAATTGCTTGTGCTCTATCTTCACTAGCTTTTGCACTAATATTGGGAGAATTTCTATTTTCATTATAAGCAATAGATACTGCTTCTAGTTTTTTATCAAATGCATACATAATTAAATATCCACTGAAACTACTGAACCATCATCCTTCTTTGAGTAAGCATTTTTATTTATCTTACTCTCAGTTGGTAATTTAACTCTACCTAAACGAGAACTTACATTTCTTGTTGTTAAACCATATTGTTGTAGGTTATATGTAAGTTCTGACATTAAATCTTGAACCTTTTGTAAAGCTTTTAGATTTGATGTTACAACTGAAATATTAACTTCAGGAAGTTTGGCAACAGCCTTAATTTCAATTGCACCTAAATCTTTAATATCAAATACAAAGTTTAGATTCCAAGCATTTTCTTTTTCATCTTTTTCAATATTAAAACTGCCCTCTCTACCACCTTCATAATTAGGTGGAATAGGGATATATCTATTTAATAAAGGATGAATATTATTATTTTGTGTTAATTGTTGTAATCTCTCAACTTGACCTAATGTTTCATCTAACATCTTAGATGTTGTTGATTCATCAGCTTTACCTTTGATATTAGAAATAGTTTCTAACATATTTTGAGAAATAGAAGATAAATCATTTTTCTTTAAGAATTTATCAACACTTTTACCTAATTGTTGGAAACGAATACAAAGGATAAAGAAAGCCCATTGATGTAAAGCAAGAGCTTGAGGTGATGATGGAGATAAAGGTCCTGTTACAAAGTTCAACCAATTATTTACAGATACAAGATCGTCTACAGGATTAGATAATGATTTTATATAAGCATTAGCTTGATCTTGTATTTCTTTTGGTAGATCTTTATTTGCAGAAAGCATCTTTAATGAATACATCATGTCATCAAGAGGTGATGATTTTGCTATATGATTTGGCTTTATTTGTACATTATTATTTGTAGAAATTGAGCCTATATCAATATCATCTTCATTTCTATCTTTCTTAAATAAGGAAGATACAAATCTTGTAAAGATACCACCTTCTTTAACAACAGGAACATCTTCAATAATGCTTTGTTCTGGAATAGGTGAACTTTGACCTGTTGTTACAGCACTAGCACCAGGAGGGGTATCTACATGTTTTAGTTGTATATCTGAATGTAAAATATTGAAATCATCATTCTTACCATCTACATTCTTGGTATTAAATGATAGATTTGGATTGATTTCTTTATTTGTATTAAGGTCAGCTTCCAAGTCTTCAAAATCATCAGAAGGTATTGTGCTTGACATTATTTTCTTAATAATTGCATCAGTTGACGCATCTACAGATTCATTATCATTTGTAGATATATTTTGATATATCTTAGAGGCATCAGGTGTTACAACATCTAAATTACTACCTAATATATTTTGATTTATTATATTGTTATTTGTAGCAATATTATTAGATTGAAGTATATCCTTTGGAATTGTTACATTCATTTCAAGATCTAAATCAGGAACTACAATTTTACCTTGGCTTAGATCTACATTAATTTTATTTTGACTATTAGCCTCTGTTTGATGTTTATCAACTAATTTATTATCAGCAGGTTTAGTCTCTAAAGCTTTATCTGTAACTTTAGAATCAGTAGGTTTAGTTTCTAAAGACTTATCTGTATCTTTATTATCAATAACCTTACTTTCATTTATTTTAGTATCTACTTGTTTGTCTGATACTTTATTATCAGTAGTATTATTACTTGAAGCTTTTTCTTCTACTTTTGTTGGTTTTGTTTGTGTGTTTACAAAACCAAAGCTAATCTCAAATTTGCTATCTGTACCTTTTTTAGTTGGTAGGATTTCAACTTTTTGAGCAAACATAGTTTGTGTATTATCTACACTAGTTTTGTTTGAAGTAGATTTATCTGTATCTTTAGCTACATTTTGTTCTTCAGCTTCATGTGCAGGTTTAGCTTGAGGTTTTGCGTCATTATTAGGTTTAACCTCAACATCAAGATCTGAATTAGGAGTTGGTTTAGCTTGAGGCTTAGCATCAGCATTAGGTTTAGCTTAAACGCTATCATCAACTAAAGTGTCATCTGATACAACAGGTTTACCTTCTACCTTGTTATTAGTAGTAGGTTTAGTTTCAACTTGAGTATCTGCATCAGTTTCAGGTGCAGGCTTAGTTTGAGGTTTAACATCAGCATTAGGCTTAACTTCAACGCCATCATCAACTAGTGCATCATCAGAAACAACAGGCTTGCTATCTACTTTGTTATTAGTAGTAGGTTTAGTTTCAACTTGAGCGTCTGCATCAGTTTCAGGTGCAGGCTTAGTTTGAGGTTTAGCATCTGTATTTGGTTTAACTTCAACGCCATCATCAACTAAAGCATCATCAGAAACAACAGGCTTACTATCTACTTTATTAGATGCTAAAGCTTCTCTTTCTATTTGTTTTGTAAATGAAGAGTCAATTTTGTTTTGAGAGCTTTCTTGAGAAAAAGCTTTATTTTTAATATCTAAAGCTGTAGCTTTTATATCACCTAAAAGTTCAGATAAATTAGAAGTTTTTTGTTCAATCGTTTTTTGAATATCTGAATGAATTTCTTCTTTTATCTTTTTAGTAATTTCTTCTACTAATTTTTGAGTATCTGTAACATGAGATCTAGGAGCATCTTGTTTTTGTGCTTGTTCTACATCTTTAGTTTCATGTACACTAATAGTTTGACCAGGAACAGAAGATAACTTACCAAAATCATTGTTGATAGTGGCATTATAAGAATATTTAATATTAGTCTTATTTAAAGTATTAGAGAAATCTATAGTACTTTTATTATTTTGAGCATACTGTTCTCTTGCTGCATTAATTTGAGCTTTTAATGTAGATGGACCATGAATATTATCAGATAAGCCCATACCTTTAGTATTACGCTGAATAATAGTACCAGGACCTTGTCCTAAAAGACTTTCTTTATTTGAGTTTACATCTTTCTTATTTAAAGATGGTGGAAAGTTTTCAGGCATCTTAGCAGGATCAGGTAACTTACCTTCTTGAGCTAATTTTTCTCTACCTTGTCTAAATTGTTGTTGAAGACGAGATGCACGAGCAGATAACTCTGATAATGATAATTCACGATTATTATCATCAATATCTACAGTATTTTGATTCTTTGCTTGTAGTTGAGTACTTGTAGCAGTAGATGCAAGAGATTTAGCATCTTTTCTATATTCAGAATTATCTTCAGTAGATATTAAATTTCCACGTCTAGCAGTTTCTGCTGCTTTTGATATTAAATTATGAATACGTTTTGAGATCTCCTCTGAAACTTTATCTTCATGGGGATCTGTTTTATTGTGTGCCTTATTTTGTTTAAAAATATCTAAGTAAGTTGAGTCTTCAGGGAACTCATCTAAAGCCTTTCTTAGATATCTAGTCATAATTTGTGGAGTTGTAGTACCTGGTTTTTCTTGAATAACTTCATTTTTTGGAAGTTTTTCAATTACATCTTTTTGATTGCTTTGAATAAAAGCAAGCGATTTTGCAAGTACTTGAGATGTTGCAACTTGTTCATGACCTGATAGCTTTTTGTCATTTATATTAATATGACGAGTAGCAAGATCTTTTTCAAGACCTGCACCTATATATGAGCTATCAGCAAGGCTTACAAGACATTCAAGAACAAATTTAGATAGATCTTGGCCTGCTCTTGAACCTTCTTTTAATGTAGGAGGTAAATTATCAAAATTTTGTTTTAATGTATCTTTAGCATCTCTTGATCTTACAAATTTTTGAGGAGATGATAGACCTTGAGCTACTTTATCTTGTAGATTTGAATCTTCTTGTAATACTTTATAGGATAAATTGTTAAATGTTGAGGTATTTTCTTTACTTGTGTCAACCTCTACAGAATCAAAATCTTCTGTATTCATATAGCTAGATAGGCTACTTTTAAGTTGATTTAAAGAACCTTGTAAGGACTTAGGTAGGTTATCTTGGGATGAAGATACCATTTTTAAGTAAGAAGCTGTTGCATGTATATTTACACTATTAGCACTTCTTTTTGGGTTTTTCTCTAAATCCTCATTTTTATCACTAGGTTTAGTAGCAGTTGTCGCTGCTTTTTTTGCAATAATATCAATACTATCCATAATTAAATCTACATAAAAACAATTTACCTATTTTCCTAGCATACATAATACTAAAAAATTGAAAAAAAAACCTATGCTTTATCTATACTTTGATGAAAAATCTTAATATAAAGAGTATTTTATTAAAAATAATCTTTATAAAAATTATTTTAAGATTGTATTTATAAGGATAATTATAGTTAATAAAAAAAACATGATTTTATAAATTTAGTATAATGAAAATTTAAATACTACTATTAAAACTTATTTATATACACTTTAAAGGTTGTTCATATGTTTAAAAAAGGTTTTGTTTTATTAATAAGTATTTTAGCTTTAGCTTCATTTAATGCTAAAGCTAAAGTGTCATCAACAAATCCTATGTCTCCACGCCAAATAGTGGAGGCTGATTATAGAAATAATCAAAACTATGGCTTATCTCTTTTAACAGGTGGTGCTGTTGATGTTGTTGAAAAGGCAAATAGAGCTGGATTTTATATAAATTATGATATTTTAGATAAACATCTTTTAAGACCAGTAGCTCATGCTTATGTTAAGTTACCACAATGGACACAAACAGGTGTTGGTAATTTTTTATCTAATTTAAATGATGGTATTTCAACTGTTGATAATTTATTTGTTTTAAGATTTAAAGATTCATCTGTATCTTTATCTCGTTTTGCTTTAAATTCAACTGTAGGTTTATTAGGTTTATTTGATGTAGCAACAGCATTTGGTATTGAAAAAGCTCAAATGGATATGGGTACTGTCTTTGGTCTTTGGGGACAAAATCAAGGTCCATTTTTAATGATTCCTGCATATGGTCCAAGTACAGCACGTGATTTACAAGGCGATAGTATAGACAATATACCTTATATGTTTGTTCCATCCTACATAACAATAAGTAAGTTTGTAATTTCAGCTATTCATTCAAGAGCACAATTAATTTCTCAAGAAGGTGTTGTAGATAATTCATTTGATCCTTATATACAAACAAGAGATGTTTATCTCATGTATAGAGAGGGCAAAGTAAATAAAGATATTGGTACAACACAAGAAAGTGAAAGTATTGATGATTCATTTTTAGATGAGATTGACAATTAATTATGTTACATGATGATAAATTATTTTCTCTTATGTGTGAGCATTATAAGAAAAATTATAATGCATCTTTCGATGAGAGTGTGTTTACAGATAAAGATAAAGAGAAAATATGGTCATATTTAAAAGAGTCTTTTGATAGTCTTTTAATTAAAGAAAAAAAAGAAGATATTTATCCTTGTTTTGCACCTACAAAGAATTTAAAAGTAGTCTTTGTAGGCGGTAAGGGTGGTATGTCTCAATTTTTTATAAAATTTTTTAAAAAATCATCTTATGATATACATATTTTAGATAAAGATGATTGGTCTAATGCTTCTTCTATTTTAAAAAATGCTTTTTTAGTTATTATCTCTGTTCCTATAGATAAAACAATAGATGTTATTAAAGAGGTTTCTAAAAATATAGATAAAGAGACTATTTTATGTGATTTAACATCTGTTAAAACTAATGTTGTAAATTGTCTATTAGAGCAACATAAAGGACCATCTTTATCCTTACATCCTATGTTTGGTCCTGATACTATTAGTTTTAAAAATCAAGTTGTTGTTTATGTTAAAGTTAATGAAGATGAAAAGTGTAATTTTTTATATGATCAATTAGTAAGTTATGGTGCTCGTGTTTGCATACATACAGCAAAAGAACATGATGAAGCTATGGCTATTATTCAGGCTTTACGCCATTTTACTACATATTGTTATGGCATTTTTTTATCTTCAACTAATTCTAATTTAAAACATATTTTACAGTTAAGTTCACCTATTTATCATTTAGAGCTTTTAATGGTAGGTAGATTATTTGCTCAAGATCCATATTTATATGGAGATATTATTATGTCAAGTTCTTCTAATTTAGAGCTTATTGAAAAATACTGTAAATCTTTAAAAGATGATTTAGATCTTATCTTAAACAAAGATATAGATACATTTGTAAAGAAATTTAAAGAAGCTTCAGATTATTTTGGTGATTATGGAAAGCAATTTTTAAAAGATAGTCAACTTGTACTAGAGAGCTTTCAAAAGATAAGAAAAAAATAGGGTTTTATCATGAAACTTCTTAAACTTTTTTTTAAGATCATTATTGTTTTAATCTTTCTATTAGGTATTGTTTTTGGCATTGCTTATTTTAATCAAGATATTGTAGCTACTATTGCTTTTGATCATTCTATAGATAAAGCTATAACAAAAGTAGAACAAAAAGTTCCTGGTTTATCTTTAAACTATGAGGAAAATAGCACAGATTTTGGTATTAGAAGTGGTGTTGTTAATTGGACCTTAGACATGGATAAGCTACCTAGCTTTTTAAAGGGAGTTTCAGGTGCTACTAATGTAAAGATAGATTTTGAAAATATTGAGCAAAAACAAGTTAGAGGTAGTTTTGAGTCTGTAGATTATGTAGGTACTATAGGTAGTATATTTAGTGAATTTGGTTTACCTAATTTTCATTATGAGGGTACATTTGAAGCCTCTTATGCAGAAAATAAGGTAAATGGCTTTGTTGAAGCTCGTACTAATGGTTTTACATTAACTTCACCTGAGGGGCGTTGTGTTATTGGTGGTATGCGTCTTTATTCACAATTACTTAGCATGAATAAAGTTAAGACAGATCTTTATTTTGATGGTATTAATTGTAAAGGTTCTTTAACTTATAATGGCAAACCTAATGTTGTAAGCCATTTGCAAGATATAAAGTTAAGTTTTATATCACATATAAAAGAAAAGAATTTTTTTGATAAAAAGAAGTTATCTTTTTCATCTTTTTTATTTGATTTTTCAACTATATATGCCATAGGTTTTGAACCTAATGCTAATGTACGAGATAAATCTTTACGTGATTCTTTCTCTATTGAAAACTTTGAAAGTGATTTTGACTTTGTAAAAAGAGAAAATGGTTTTAAGGATGTGTTATTTGATGGCAAATTTATAGTCAAGGTAGCTATGCCATCTGTAAAAGATAATACAAATCAAATACCTTTTATAGCAGATAATGCTAAATTAAATTTTGAATTAAAATCTTTACACTTTGATTATTTAAAAAATGCTCTAAAAGCAAGTGATCTTGTTCCTGCTTTATTAAATGCTATAACAAATAATTTCGTATTTAATTTAAAGGAAGCATCTTTTTATACAAATAATTCAAAAACATCTATACAAGGTTATTTAGATATTAATTTAAATAAAGTAGATTTAAAACAATCAAAAGTTAATTCATTGTTTGATATAAATATAGGTAAAGGTTTATTTGAAGCATTACCAAAGTCATATACTCTTGATATGAAAAATGCAGTTGAGGATAAACGCTTTAATGAAACAAAAACCTCATATCAAACAACAATAAAAGTAATAAACAATAAGATTTTACTCAATAATGAATCCTTTAGTGAAAAGGATTTAGATAAAAATTTAAAAGAAGATACTTTTGATGAGTATGAAGAATAGATAAAAGCCCACGTGTGTGGGCTTTTTATTAATCATTTTCATCATATTCTTGAAGTTTATAAGCATCTTGCGTCTTAGATTTTCTTGCAAGAGCTTCAAGTTTTGATTTATTTAAAATAACAGTAAATGTTGTACCATCTGAAGATGATTCAAGTTTTATTTTTCCTTTATGGAATAAAACAACTCTTTTTACAATAGATAAACCTAAACCAGTTCCTCCTGTTTGTCTTGAGTGTGATTTATCTACTCTATAGAAACGTTCAAAAATTCTATCTTGATCTTTTTCTGGAATACCAATGCCATTGTCAGATACAGAAATAATGATCTTTTTATCATTTTCTTTTAAAGAAACATTAACAAAACCACCTTCTTTATTGTACTTTACAGCATTATCACAAAGGTTATAAATAAATTCATATATATAACGATATACAGCTTTAAACTTAATATCAGAACCAATTATATTTAAAGATATATTGCGACTTTTAGCTTTTTCTGACAATATTTCAAATATTTCATGGCATATCTTCATAAGACTTACATCTTCACAAACAATAATTTGCCCCTCATCAAGTCTTGATAAAAATATAATATCTTCAATTAGAGTAATAAGTCTTTTTGATTGAATAGTGATTTTTGAGGCAAAGTTCTTTATATCACTTTCTTTTACAATGCCGTGTTCTATAAGTTCTGAATAACCAATGATAGATTGTAAAGGTGTTTTTAATTCATGAGATACATTAGCTGTAAACTCTTGTCTTTGTTGTTGAGCTTTGCTTTTTTCAGTAATATCAATAATTAAGATAGCATAGCCCTTTATTTGCATATCAAGTTCAATAAGATTAAAGTGCAGTTGATAAACTTGATTAAATTTATTTATCTCAATATGTTTTTTATTATTATTTTTATTTTTGACAAAGAAATCTCTTATCATTTGAGATTTATCAATAGCAAGAAAGCTTAAACCAACACAATCATGATTTACATTAAAAACCTTTTGAGCCATTTTATTCATAGAAATAATGATGCCATCTTTATTTAATAAGATAAGACCTTCAGACATAAATTTAGTTATGAACTGAAATTCATTATTTCTTTTTTGTAATTCTTTTAATTGGCCATCAATTTGTTCTTGTTGTTTTGATATTTTTGTTACAAAAGGCTTTATTTCATCATAAATATTTAATAAAAGAGGATTATTGATATCAATCTCATTTAAAGGTTTAATAATAGATTTAGATACTTTTTTAGCAATAATTAAAGAAATTACACATAAAACTACAAATAAAATAACAAATAAGAAAGACATCTTAGAAATTATATTAAATATAGAGTCTACATGAGCAGATATTCTTAAAATATCTCCATTATCTAATTTTATAGCAGAATAATAGATCATTTTATCTGAAGTTTTTGAATATCTAAAAACCTTAGCATAACCTTTTATCATGGCTTTTTTAAATTCAGGTCTATCCTTGTGTGATTCTATATTTTCTATATTTTGTATAGTATTATCAAAGTTTAAATGTCCATCACTATTTATGATATTAACTCTAAATTGTGATTTTGGATTAAACAAAAAATCATTAGTGCCTTTTTGATTTACAAATATAGCCATATCTTCTGCATAGTTATCAATTCTACTTTTTATATTCTCTGTATAGATGTTATACATAAGAATAATAGTAATAGATAAACCAAAAGTTAGAATAAATAAGCAAGAAAAGAAAATAGAATGAAAGATTTTCTTAATCATAATTATAAAAATATAAAGTAAAAAAACATATAAACCCTCTTAGTAAGAGAGTTTTAAAAAAATCTTAGTAAAAAATTAAATTTATTTAAAAAATGTAATTCATGTGAAATTTATGCTATTTCTAAATAAGAAAGGACTATTTTGTTTTAATTATCAACATAAAAATCACAAGAACTAAGAATGTGCAAAAGTGTAAAAGTTAGATTTCAATTTTATAACCTACACCTCTTACTGTTTTTATAATATAGTCCATTTCGCATAATTTAGATCTTAATGTTCTTATGTGAACATCTACAGTACGACTTTCTCCATCGTAGTCTGTGCCCCAAATAATATCAAGAAGTTGTTCACGTGAATAAACACGACCTTGATGTTTCATAAGCAATAATAAAAGATCATATTCTTTTAAAGTAAGTTCAATAGGTTCTTTATTAATAAAGACAGAATGACTTACCTCATCAATTTTTAATTTATCAATTTCTAAAAACTCAGGTTTTTCTTTTTGATAACGACGAAGAACAGCCTTAACTCTTGCTACCATTTCCATCATAGAAAATGGTTTTGATAGATAGTCATCAGCACCTAAATCAAGAGCATGAATTTTTTCAATTTCAGCACCTTTTGCTGTTGCCATAATAACAGCAACATCTTTAGTTTTAGTGTTTTTTCTTAATCTTTTTAATACTTCAATACCATCAAGATCAGGTAACATAACATCTAAAATTACAAGATCAGGTATTTTATCTTCCATAATTGCATCAAAAAAAGATTTTGCATCTTCAAAACCTTTAGCTTCAAAACCCATAGAGCTTAGAGTATATATTTCAATTTCTCTAATAGAACTATCATCTTCTACACAATAAATCATTTGAAACCCTTTTTATATAAATTTTATTGTTAGATTATAGTTATAAATAGTTTTAAAATGAAACTATTTATAAACTAATTTTTATAAACTATACTAAAATGTATAGTACTTAGATAAAGACAGATATATTATGCAAGATTATACTTTCAATATAGGTGCACATTTAATCACAAAAAGAGATTTATATAAACATCATGGTTTATATATGGGCTCTGGTTTGGTTATAGAATATTCACGAGCAAATGGAGTGCAAATAGTAAATATTGAGGAATTTAGAGAAAACTGTAGTGTAGAAGAGTTTATTCATGATGATGCTATCTTTGATGGTGACACTATAATAAAAAGAGCTTTATCAAGAATAGGTGAAAATAAATATAATTTAATTTTTAATAATTGTGAGCACTTTTGTAATTGGGCTATAACAGGTGTAGCACAGTCAAGCCAAGTTCAAGATGTTATTTCATCTGTAGGTGAAGCTGTTTTAAGTGCAGGTATTTCAAAATCAAAGCTTGCTAAAGTTGATGTAGTAAGTCCTGCAGTAGCTGTAGGTGTTGCTAAAGTTTTAGATATAACAGCATCTAATTTGTATGGAAAAAAGAATAAATCTAATATAGATAAAGAGACTCAAGATGAGATTATAAAAAAATCTTGTGATAATGAAGATGATGCAAGAACTACCTTTGATAAAACAAAGGATAATTTAAAAAAAATGGTAGTAAATAGCACTAATGATGTTAAACAAGGTGTTAATGATATTCTTTTTGAGGGTTGTATTTCAAAGCAATCACAAAAATTAACAAAGAAGATTACAACTAATAATAAAATTGTAAAAACAGTAGGGGCTACATCTTCTTTAGCCTCAATAGGGGTTATGACTGTTGCAAGTACAGCATGTGTAAATACAGTTACAGCTTTAGGTGTAACCTCAGTTGCAGCGTCACTTACTCCTATTGTACTTACAGCAACAACATCTTATTTATCTTTAAAAGCTTATAAAAATATAAAGGAAAAATTATCTAAAAATAAAGATTTAGAGAAAGAAGATAATAATGATGTTTATGTCTTAAAAAAGAGAAGTAAATTAGAGGATTTAATTTAAGTATAAAAATAGCCCTAAAGCTTTAAATATAGGGCTATTTGTGATTTTTTGTTATAAAGATATATTATCTATTTAATTTAAAGAAAGATAAATCATTTTTTAGTTTATCCATACTTATTACAGTATTATCAATAATCTCAATAGATTCTTTAACCTCATGTGAAATATTTTGAGATATATTAGTTACATCTTGAATATTTGATGAAATCTCAGTAGTAGCCTTAGTTTGTTGTTCAGCTGCAGTTGCAATTTGCAAGATTTGATTATTTACACCATCTACTTTTGAGGTAATATCTTGTAAAACTTCTTCAATTTGAGAAGTATCTTCAGATACTTTTTGCATAGACTCTGCACTATGTGTAATAGATTCTGTTGCACTATTAGCTTTTTCTTGAATATCACCAACCATGTTAGCAATTTCTTGAGTAGATTTAGCAGTACGCATAGCAAGGGCACGAACTTCATCAGCAACAACAGCAAAACCACGACCAGCCTCACCTGCACGAGCCGCCTCAATAGCTGCATTTAATGCAAGTAAGTTAGTTTGAGCTGCAATTTCTTCAATAGTGTTTACAATTGAAGAAATATCATTACTTCTCTTAGCTAGTTGTTCTACTAACTTTGCATTGTCTGAAATAAATTCACTTTGTCTTTTAATGTTATAAATTGCATTTCTAACCATAGAAACACCATTATTAGTAATCTCAAGAGAGCTTTCTGAATTTTGAGATGCAGCTTCACAATTTTTAGCAATATCAGTAGTAGTAGAAACCATCTCATTAGATGCAGCTGCTACGCCTATAGATTGATTTTCAGCAGATGTGGTATTTGAACCTACCATTTGCATCTTATCTTTAACATTATTTAAGATTTTTTGTGTTGTATCAGTACTATCCATAACTAGATTTATAGTGCTATTTAAAGAATCACGCATATTGATGATAGCTTTTGCACATAAACCAAAATCATCACGATAAAAAGGTTTTGTCTCAAACTTGAAGTTACCTTTTTCCATATGTTTTATATAGTCAATTTGATAACCTAATTGTGTTGTTGCATACTTAGTAATAATAGTTGCAATAATAAAACCAAGTAACAAAGCTAAAACAGCAAATGATAATCCTATATAGTAATAAGTAGGATCACTTGCCTCTACAGAATATTTTTTAGATAGTTGAATTTGATAATCCATTAATAGATTTATTGTATCTACAACATCTTGATATTTAGGATAGGTAATTTGTAAATATTTATCAAAGGCATAATCTTTACCTCTATTTAGATTACCCTCTACATGTTTGTAATATGAGCTTATATATTTTGCAGATTGATCTTTAAGTTGTAAAAGAAGCTTTTTATAATCATCAGGAATAGGTACAGAACCTAATTTTTCTAAATTAGCTTTATCGCATAAATTTTGTAATGCACTTATATTTTCTTTAGTATACTCAAAATATACAGAGTCTGAGTATTTTGATGGTTTTTTACTAGTAGCTGAAAAGTAATCTGTTATGATGATATCATTATCAACAATAGCAGTACGTGCCTCTACTGTTCTTTTATAGTTTTCATCTAAAAGATGAGCTACCTCATTAGCTGCAAATACGCTATGTTGATTAGATATAACAGATGTAACAGCTAACATAAAGGTTAAAAATAAGATAAGTCCAAAGGACAATCTTAGTTTTGTTTTTAAAGATAGATTATAAAAAAAAGACATAAAGATACCTATATATTTGTATAAAAATAAATGAAATGAATGATTTAATAGATGATTTTATAAAATTATAAGATAATTTATTTTATTTTTACTTATGCTATAAAAAATTATATATGTCTTAAATAGTTGTTTTTAACTTTTATTATTGTGCTTTTATTGATTCGTACTTATTTTTAGAATTATCATATACATCTTTATTTAAATATAGAGATATAAGGCATAACACTATAAATTACATTTATTTTAGAAAAAAATCTATATAAAGAACTGTATTTATAGTTATTAAAAATAATGATTTAATTTGTTTTTTTATGAAAAAAGATAGCTTTAATTTTACATTTGTAATAAGTATTTTTTTATAATCTATGTAAAGTCATACATAATAAAAAATAGCCTTTATCTTTTTACAAATAAAGGCTATTTGAAGGACTTTAGTTAAAATTTATTACACTTTGAGTTTAAAAAACGATAAATCATTTTTTAATTGATCCATACTCATAACAGTATTATCAATAATTTCAATAGAGTCTTTAACCTCACTTGCAATGTTTTGAGAGGTATTAGTTACATCTTGAATATTTGATGATATTTCAGATGTAGCTGATGTTTGTTGTTCAGCTGCAGTTGCAATTTGCAGGATTTGATTATTTACGCCATCAACTTTTGCAGTAATATTTTGTAATATCTCTTCAATATGAGATGTTTCCTCAGATACTTCTTGCATAGACTCTG
>JARHZF010000084.1 GCA_029258325.1 Anaerobiospirillum sp.
CTCATCCTATACTTTCTTTAGAAAACTATCTACAGCTATAGCAGGATTTATACCTGGAGTTGTTTTGACAATGGTAGGTTATATACCAAATACACAACAAACAGAAAGTGCAATTTTAGGAATAAAAGGTTTAATTTATATTTATCCTAGTATTCTTAGTTTAATAACAATGTTAGTTATATTATTTTTATATCCTATTAGAAATGATCTATATAACAAAGTAATAGCAGAGTTGTATAGTAATAAATAATATAAAGATATCTTTTACTTTTTATTGTAACTAGCTTCATAAATAAAGCACTTAATTTATTAGGTGCTTTATTTATAAAATATATGTGATTTTAATTTTTTATGACCTATAAACTGTTTATAAAAAAGATTAAAAGTTTATTCTACATTATAGAAAGAAAGTACAATATCTAACATGAACTATTTCTTTTAGTCTTTAAATACACTTTTTTTATAGTTATTACTTCCATAATTAAGACAAATAAAGCTATAGACTTTAGTGCAAGATTATAATGTTAAAAAATACTAAAATTGATCTTTTTAAATTCAGAGATTTGTTTTTAAATACAAAAGACTTGTCTTTAAAGTAATCTTTTTATATTGTTATAATTGAACAATTTTTAATTTTTGTATGTAAATTTCTACTACTTTTGGTATAAAATGTACTTCTTACTTCAAAGCTTTCTTATAACTAACTTTAACTTAATACAAAACTAAATGTGTATTTTATAGAGTAGCTTATATTATATTAAACAATTTAAGATTTTGTTAAGTATGTGTATATGTTTAAACTATAGTGATTTTATTTTAAAAAGTTATATTTTTTTTATATGAAAATTTTTATAAAAAGCATTTTAGTTATATAATATATATAGATTTTATGTAACTTTGATTTTTGTTAATTTTTTATTAGTAAAAAAAGACAAAAGGATTATTCATGCAGAATATTGTTGATTTAAACTCAAAAGAATATCGCGATCGCTATGTTATTTCTGTAATAGAATTAGCTCGTTTATATTGCCAAGGTAAACTACATATAAAAGATGAAGATATAAATAAAGTTTTATCTAAATGGGATTTTACTCAACGTAGTGCAATAATTGAGGCTATTCTTAGAAAAATGCCTATGTCTTCTATTATCCTTCATCAAAATGAAGATATGTCTTGGGATATTGTAGATGGTTTTAAAAGAATAATCTCTATCTTTCAATTTATTGGTGTTTTAAAAGATGAAAACAATAATAAAATTGAGCCTTATGATTTAAATGAACTTCAAGTTTTAACTAAATTTAATAATTATAAATTTCTACGTAAAAATGAAGATGATTTAATTTTGACAGAAGAACAAAAGAGACTTATTTTAGGCTGTATGTTACAAACAGATATTATAAAAACTTTTGGAGCTAATTTATTACCTTGCCAAATTTTAAAAAGATGTATTTATGTGTAATTTTGAAACTTTTAAAATTCTTATTTTAAAAAAGTAAAAATTACATAAAATCTTTTTGTGTTTTTCTTAAAAAATTTATTAAATATAGGTTAAATGGGCCTTATTCTTTATAATAAATCCTTTATTTATCGTATTTTTTGTAAAATTTAAAAAAAAATTATAATTTACATAGCAGTGATATGTAATTAACTTTAAAACATTATCATTTAAACACTTAAATATTTTAGGAGTTTAAATATGAATATTAAGTTAGTTTTAGCTACTGCTTTATCACTTGCTACAATTTTTAATGCCCATGCTGAAAACACTATAGCAACTAATGGCTCAACTTCTATGGAAATTGCTATTGGCTCTTTAGGTGAGGCATTTACTGATACACATAAAGATATTAAATTTACCTATAATCCAACTGGATCAAGTGCTGGTATTCAAGCTGCCCTTGAAAATAGAACAGATATAGGTCTATCCTCTCGCTACTTAAAAGATAATGAAAAAGTTAATTTAAATGAAGATATTATTGCTCTTGATGGTATTGTATTAATTGTTAATAAAAATAATAAGATTGATGATTTAAGTGTTGAGGTTATACATGATATCTTTACAGGTAAGATTACAAATTGGAAAGATATAGGTGGTGATGATAAACCTATAGTTTTAATTGGTCGTGAAGCAGGTTCTGGTACACGTGATGGTTTTGAAAGCACTACAGATACAAAGGATATAGCAAAATATAGACAAGAGCTAACCTCAACAGGTGATGTTATAACAACAGTTGCAACTAATGAAAATGCTATAGGTTATGCTTCATTTGCTGCAAATACTAAAAAAGTAAAAATTATTAGTGTTAATAAAGTAGTTCCTACACATGAAACTATACAAAATGGTCAATATAAAATTCAAAGACCATTTGTTTTTGTAACTAAAAAAGATAAAGAACTATCTACATCTGTACAGCAATTTATAGAGTTTACTAAATCAAAGACAGGTAGTGATATTTTAAATAATGTAGGCATTATTGCTGTATCTAAGTAATAAAAAAAGGGAGTAACAAATTATAGTTTAAAGTCTAAAAGTTACTCCTTTTTATTATATTTTAAAAGGATAGATGTATGCGAAATTCAAGTACAAGCGAGTACATAATAAGGCTTATCTTTTTATTTTTAGGTATATTAAATATAGGTTTTGTTTTACTTATTTCAATTTATTTAATTATAAAAGGTCTACCTGCTATTTTTGAAATAGGTCTTTATGACTTTTTATTTGGCTCTACTTGGAAAAGTACAGCAACACCACCTCAATTTGGTATTTTACCTTTTATCCTAACTTCAATTTATGGTACTGCAGGTGCTATTGTTTTAGGTGTTCCTATTGGCTTTTTTACAGCTTTATATCTAGCTAAAATTGCAAGTAAAAGAGTACAAAACTTTATTATTCCACTTGTTGATTTACTAGCTTCTATTCCATCTGTAGTTTATGGTCTTATTGGTATGCTTTGTTTTGTACCTTTAACAAAAGAAGTATTTAATTTAAGTGATGGTGCATCTTTATTTGTTGCAATTATAGTGCTTGCTATTATGATTTTGCCATCCATTATAAAAGTATCAGTTGAATTTATAAAAGCAGTGCCAAAAGAATATGAAGAGGGTTCACTTGCTCTTGGTGCTAATAAGGTTGAGACCTATATGTATGTTGTAATACCTGCATGTAAAAAAGGCATAGCAGCAGCTGTAGTTTTAGGTGTAGGTCGTGCTGTTGGCGAAAGTGTTGCAATCATAATGGTAGCTGGCAATGCTCCAAATCTACCTTCTTTATTTGAATCTGTGCGTTTTTTAACTACAGCTATAGTATCTGAAATGGCATATAGTAGTGGACTACAAAAAGATGCTCTTTTTTCTATAGGTCTAGTTCTCTTTGTCTTTATCCTACTTATAAATGCAACTTTAAACTTACTTTTAAAAAGAGATAAAAATGCTTAGTTATAAATTAAAAAGACAAATGTTTTCATATTCAATAAAAGCCCTTATGTACCTTTGTGCTTTTATTACAGTATCTTTAAGCTTATTTTTAATTTCTTATATTGTTTATAATGCTTATCCTTATATAACATATGAGATATTAACAACAAAGCCAAGTTATTTAAAAGGTACTATTGGTATCTTGCCTGATATCTTAAATACTATCTATATTATCTTTACTACAATTTTAATTGTGCTACCTTTAGGTGTTGGTGCTGCAATTTATCTAGTTGAATATGCTAAAAATAAAAGATTAGTAACTCTTATTGAATATGCAATTGAAACACTATCTGGCATACCCTCAATTATCTATGGTCTTTTTGGTATGCTCTTTTTTATAAACTTTATGAATTTACAAACCTCACTTTTAGCAGGTAGCTTGACCTTAGTTATTATGTCACTACCTACTATTATAAGAACAACATCAGAGAGTTTAAAAACAGTAAGTAAATCTTATAGAGAAGGTGCATTTGCTCTAGGTGCTCGTCAATTTTATGTAATAAGAACTGTTGTATTACCATCTTGTATAAGTGGTATTAGTGCATCTTTAATTTTAGCTATAGGTCGTATGTTAGGTGAAAGTGCAGCACTCTTATTTACAGCAGGTTTTGCTCATGGTCTTAATAATTATTTTGATGGCATGTATGAGTCAGGTGCAACCTTAAGTGTGGCTCTTTTTGTCTATGCAAAAGAACAAGGTGAATTTGAAGTTGCTTTTGTTATTGCTTTTATCCTCTTAATTTTAAGTTTTATTATAAATATGTTAACTACATTTTTATCTAAACGTTTTCAAAAATAGGTGTTATATGGAAGATATATTTAACGTACGTGATTTTAATTTATATTATGGAGATAATCATGCTTTGCATAATATAAATTTTGAAATAAAGAAAAATAATGTAACTGCTTTAATAGGTCCATCTGGTTGTGGTAAATCAACTTTTTTAAAGACTTTAAATCGTATGAATGATTTAGTTGATAATGTACATGTATCAGGTCAAATTATTTATAAAGGTTTTAATCTTTTAGATAAAGATGTAGATGTTGTATCTTTGCGTCGTGATGTAGGTATGGTATTTCAAAAACCAAATCCTTTTCCTATGAGCGTCTATGACAATATAGCCTATGCACCTCGTTTGCATGGTATTAAAAATAAGAAGCAATTAGATGAAATTGTAGAAAAGTCTTTATCTGATGCCTCAATTTTTGAGGAACTAAAGGATAGATTACATGTAAGTGCCCTCTCTTTATCAGGTGGTCAACAACAAAGATTATGTATAGCTCGTGCTATTTCTATAAGTCCATCTGTTCTTTTAATGGATGAGCCAACATCAGCATTAGATCCAATTTCCACCTCAAAAATTGAGGATTTAATTAATAAACTTAAGGAAAATTACACCATAGTTATTGTTACACATAATATGCAACAAGCTTTACGTATTGCAGATAAAACTGCATTTTTCCTCCTTGGTAATCTTATTGAATATGATGATACTCATACAATTTTTACCAAACCTAAAGATAAAAGAACTTTTGATTATATTTCAGGTCGTTTTGGTTAGTTGAGGTTTATATGCGTGATAATTACACTTTAAAACTTAAAAATCTAAATAATGATGTTATTGCTATGGGCAATCTTTGTATAGATTTAATTGATATGTCTTTAAAGGCTATTTTTAATAGTGATGCTAACTTTCAAGACTCTATAGTAAAGAAGAATAATAAGGCTAAAAGATGTGGTAGTGATATTGAAAATAGCTGTTTAAGCCTTCTTTTACATGAGCAACCTGTAGCATCTGATTTAACTTTAGTTACTACAGCATTACAAATAATAAATGATTTAAATCGTATAGGAGAACAAGCTTTAAATATTGCTGAAATTGTTAGAAATTTAAAGTATAGAGATGAAGAGCTTTTATTTTTAATAGAGGATATGGGCTCACATGTGATTAAAATGCTACATATGACTATAAGTGCTTTTGTAAATTCTCTATCTGATGAAAATACAAAAGATAGTGATGAAGATAGACTAAATCTTATTGATACTGTCATTCAATATGATGATGAAATTGATAAAGATTTCTTTACCATTAAAAATAAACTTATATCTTTAATTAAATTTAATGATGAAAATTTAGGTAGCTCAATACTTGATTTATTTATGATAGCTAAATATTTAGAGCGTAGTGGTGATCATACTTCTAATATAGCACGTCATATAAAAACAGCTCTTTTATAGAAGATAAACCCCAAAAAAATATGTTTAAATTTTTTGGGGTTTTTTATTTTAGAAAATTACGCCAGATTCTAAAATTACATTACAATAAGGTAGACACTCACCTGTTCTAATTACAGCTTTACAATTTCTTGTACGCTCTTTTAAAAGTGAGTGAGTAAGAATAACTAGTTCAACATCGTTTTCACGACACCAATTATCCATAAAATCAAAAAATTCTTTATTATGAGTGATAGCTTCTTTTGCTACATAGGCTGTCTCAAATTTAGTCTCACTATCTACTGCCCAAAATACATCATTAAATGAAGGTATACCTAAAGATACAGATAAATCAATTCTTTTTGTATCTTCAGGAATAGGGAGACCACAATCTGCAATACAAATACTATCACCATGACCTAGTTTTGAAATCTCATAAGATAGCTCTGAGTTTAGTAATCCAATCTTTTTCATAAAATAAGTCCAATCTTAAAAAATAGTTCATAGTATTTTTGTTTTGTTACTTAAAAACAACATTGTTTATCTTATGTATAAACAACGTAAATATCACATGAACTAAAAAATCTATAACCTTTATTTATAAGAAATTCTAACTCTAAAACATTACCATATTTTTTTACTAAAATATGTGCTTTTTTATAGAAAATATATGTTATTTGATATCTATCAAAAAAATATATTTATATGTTTTATTTTATAAATCAAAATTAAGGCAAAAAGATTAATTTGCACTTTTATTTAACAAAAACTAATAAAAAAACTTAGACAAGATGTGATCTATTTAGCTCTTTTTTAAGATCTAATTTTTTATGTATATTTAATTTTTATAGACTAAAATCATTTATATGAAATTTATATTGCTCTACATTTAAAAGAACTATTTTCTTTTAAACAACAAAAATCATAAAGACTACTTTTTTAAAATATATTTAGCTCTTTATATTCTAATCTTAAAAAAATCTACTAAAAACTAGTAAGATACTACTCTTTAAGTCAAACATAACATCCTTAAAAAGGATAATTGTATAGATTGCCCTTAAAGGGCTAAAACTTGTTGTAAGTTTTTTTTGTAAAAATTTCACTTAAATTATATAAATTAGATATCTAAATTAGTACATTTAGTGTGAACTTTTATGAGAAATATTTCTAATTACTTTAGATAATAAAGGCATATAAGATTTTATGACATAACTTCTTATTATAACTACATTAATTTTTAACAAAATAGAAGCTGATGCTATCATTAATGATGTGTTTAAAATCATAAATGATACTGCTAAAATAATGTGAATATAATATTCTATCGTTCTATAAGGATGTGAAATTATGGAAAAATATAGTGTTTTAAAAGTTGATAGTTTGCAAAATTACTTTTTGGTGATTGCAAACACATATGAAAACCCTATAAACGATTTTCTATATGATGGATATATTCCATTTCTTGAAAATGGGAATGTTATATTTGATCTTGTTGTAATTAATGGAATAAACTTTAATAGATTTATTCAAGTAACAATAGAGAATCATAAATTACAAGTAAACACTATTAAGGTTATATCTGATGTGCCTACAAGTATACTTGATATGAGTGCAAAATATTTTAAGAATCATAAAGAAGTTATTCAACAAAGTATATTGCCATCAGCAAGTAAGTATTTACTCACAAATGCATAAATAATGGTAGATAAATATTCATATAAAGTGGTTCATGTGAGATTTATGTTGTTTTTTACATAAGAAATGACTATTTTGTTTTAAGTCACAACACAAAAATCACAAGTACTTATAAAGTATAAGAGTTTACAGTAGCTGTATAAATTTAGATATCTGATTTGACCGTTTTAATTTAAGTTAATTTTTATAGATGTTTTTTGAAAAAATAAAAAAATAAAGTACATTTATACAATGGCAATTTTATTAATTGTCCTTAAAGTGCTAAAACCTATTGTATGCTTATAGTTATGCTCTTTAGGTACATAAAGTAAAAAGCTATATCTTTTAAGTAATAAGGCACAAATACTATAAGCTATACTTGTTATAAATTTTACATCTATATTAAAATTATATAGTGCACTATATGCTAATTTAACTATATTTTTATAAAAAGGAATCTATCTATGAAAGATAATCAACAAATAAATTTAACTGAAAAAGAAGAGAAAGAACCTATATCTTCTTTAATAGAAAAAGCAGAAAATGGAGATATAGAGGCTCAATATAAAGTAGGTGTAATGCATGATGACGGAGATGGAGTCACTCAAGATAAAGAAGAGGCATTTAGATGGTATTTAAAAGCAGCAGAAAAAGGATTTACACAAGCACAATATAATGTAGGTGTAATGTATGATAATGGAGATGGAGTTACTCAAGATAAAGAAGAGGTATTTAAATGGTATTTAAAAGCAGCAGAAAAAGGAGATGCAAAAGCTCAATATAATCTAGGTGTAATGTATGCAAAAGGAGAATGTGTTAC
>JARHZF010000005.1 GCA_029258325.1 Anaerobiospirillum sp.
TCCAATAAATATAGATATACATTTTTTATTCTATTTAATGCAAAGCTTAAAACTGTACAAATCATTTTTAGGTTCAACAATTCCTCATATTTACTTTAAAGATTATAAGAAGTTACAAATTTCATTACCATGTAAAGATGAACAAATGAAGGTAGGTGAGTATTTATTTAAGTTAGATAGTCTTATTGAATCTTACAATCAAAAGCTTGAAAAGCTTCAAAATCTAAAATCATCTTTACTAGATAAGATGTTTGTTTAATTGTTATAGGGGTTTATATATGATATTTAATACAGAAAATGAGTTTGAAACTGCTCTTATTAACTTATTAACCACTAATTGTGGATGGGAGGCAGATGTTCTTGAGTATAAGACAGAAGAAGATCTTATACGTAATTGGCAGAATATTATTTTTGAAAATAATAGAAGTATAGATTGTTTAAATGATATTCCACTAACAGATAGTGAAATGCAACAAATATTAGATAAGGTGAACACTTATAGAACACCTTTTAATCTTAATAAGTTTATTAATGGTAAAACTGTTTCTATTAAAAGAGATAATGAAAAGGATACCTTACACTATGGTAAAGAAGTAAGCCTTAAAATCTATAATAGAAATGAAATAGCAGCAGGTAAAAGTCGATATCAAATTGCAAGACAACCTATTTTTAAAAAGAAAGATCCTCTATTAAGAGATAGAAGAGGAGATTTTATATTACTTATAAATGGTATGCCTGTAATTCATTGTGAGTTAAAGAAAAGTGGTATTGCTATAAGTAATGCTTGTATTCAAATTCAAAAATATGCTCATGAAGGTGTGTTTACTGGTATATTTGCAATGATACAAGTATTTGTTGCAATGAATCCTGATGAGGCTTTATATTTTGCAAATCCAGGTGATAGTAGCAAATTTAATAAAGACTTTTATTTTCATTGGGCTGATTTTAATAATGAACCTATCAATAATTGGAAAGATGTAGCTCAAAATCTTTTATCAATTCCTATGGCTCATCAACTAATTGGTTTTTATACAGTTGCAGATAGTACAGATGGTATTTTAAAAGTTATGAGAAGCTATCAGTATTATGCTGCAGCTAGTATTACATCAAGAGTTTATAAAAAAGATTGGAGTATAAAAAGTCAATTAGGTGGTTTTATTTGGCACACAACAGGATCGGGTAAAACATTAACAAGTTTTAAATCAGCACAACTTATATCAGAGTCTAATTATGCAGATAAAGTAATTTTCTTAGTTGATCGCATTGAACTTGGAACACAATCATTTTTAGAATTTAAGGGATTTGCTGATGATTCTGATAGTGTTAATAATACAGAAAATACTCATATATTAATTGCAAAATTAAAAAGCAATAGTCCAAATGATATTCTTATAGTCACATCAATACAAAAGATGAGTAGAATTAAAGAGGATGGTATCTTTAATTTAAATGATATCAACATAATTAAAAATAAAAGAGTTGTTATCATTATTGATGAAGCTCATAGAGATACATTTGGTGAAATGTTACAAAACATCAAAGAGACTTTTTCAAATGCTTTATTTTTTGGATTTACTGGTACGCCTATTCATGATGAAAATAGTAAAAAGAAAAATACAACATTAGATATTTTTGGAGATGAGTTACATAGATATAGTATTGCAGATGGCATAAGAGATAATAATGTTCTTGGTTTTGATCCTTATATGGTTCAAACTTATAAAGAAAAAGATCTAAGACGTTCTGTTGCTTTAAGTGAAGCAAAATGTCAAAGTGAGGAAGAAGCTTTTTCAGATCTAAAGAAAAAAGAAATATATAATAAATTTATGGATCGTAATAAAGTAGCTATGGCTGGCTTTACTGATTCAAAAGGAAAATATATAAAAGGTATTGAAGATTATCTGCCTAAAACACAATATGATATAGACAAACATAGGAAAGCAGTTATATCTGATATTTCTGAAAATATTAAACATATATCACAAGCAAATAAATTCCATGCTATTTTAGCAACAAGTAGCATACATGAAGCTATTGAATATTATAAACTTTTTAAGAGTAAAAACTTTATAAAAGTAACAGCTCTTTTTGATCCAAATATTGATTTTGAAGATGAGTTTAATCAAGAAAAAGAAGATGCTTTATGTGAAATATTAGATGATTATAATAAACTTTATGGTAAGGACTTTAATCTAGCAAGACATAATTTATTTAAAAAGGATGTTTCTTATCGTTTAGCTCATAAAGATCAATATAAAGATATTGAGTATGATTCAGAACAACAATTAGATTTACTGATTGTTGTAGATCAAATGTTAACAGGATTTGATTCTAAATGGATAAATGCTTTGTATTTAGATAAGGTTTTAGAATATGAAAGATTAATACAAGCTTTCTCACGTACTAATCGTATTTTTGGACCTGATAAACCTTTTGGTGTTATACGCTATTACAGAAAGCCTTTTACAATGAAGGAAAATATAAGAAAAGCTTTTGAATTATATTCAGGAGATAAGATTATTGGTGTATTTGCAAGTAAGTTAGATAAAAATTTAATTAAAATAAATGAGTTTTATAAGGATATTGATGATTTATTTTCATCTATAACTAAATTACCATTTTG
>JARHZF010000004.1 GCA_029258325.1 Anaerobiospirillum sp.
ATAATAGAGCTAATATCATCAAATGATTTAGCTAGCTTTTTATATTGAGCATCTAATCTTTCTTTATCCTTATGAAGTTTATCTAATAAATCTTGTATATGATTTATCTTATCTTCATTAGACCAGCCCATAACATATTTACGTCTATCTTTAATATCAAATCTATCATCTTTTTCATGACGTTCTTTATTATGTTTTATCTGACCTGATGGAGTTATAGCTTTATCAAGGCGTCTAAAGTCAGCTATATTATTAGTACAAATATAGTTAAAGCGTTTTACTATACTTTCATAGACATAATTAGTAAAAACGCCCATATCTTCTTTAATATTAAGTTTAGTAATAACGCTATTTGCGACAAAAGCTTCTTTTGCTTTGAAATTATCTAAATAGTTTTTACTATCAATTTTAAAGTAAACAAGACGACCTTTTAGGTTATGTGAGTTTACATATTGAGCTAATTTGTCATAGTAGACATCTTTTACTAATAAGGATAAGGAGAAATTATTTAAAAGGCGTTCAAGGGCACCAAGCCATATATTTTCCTCATCTTTTTTAACTTGAATAAGTTCACCTACAAAAGGCAGTTCAGATGAGTCTATACCTAGATGTTCTACAATATTATCTCTAATATTAAGGCGAGTTAAATCTATATTTGATTTACGATTAAGTAAGGAGGCAAGTTCCTCTTGATTATTTTTAATATCGCCTTCAATTTGAGTTATTTCTTTTAAATTTTCCTTTTGTAAAGAGCGGACATTATCACGTTCTTTCTCATGATTTAAGATATGAGTATCTAAAGAGTTTTGAATTGAGATAAAGTCATCTACATTATTAACCTCACCTAGATTAGATTTTTTTAAATCTTTTTTATATTTTTGTAAATTATTAGTACAATTTCTAAGGAGTTTTTGTTCTGACTTTATAGAAGCTTGAATTTCTTTAAGGCGTGAGCCACCATTTTGTTCTATAGCTTTAGCAATAGAGTCACATTCATCTTCATAAGTATCAATAAGAATTTCTTGTTCTTTTATTTCATTTTCAACTTTTAGAAGTTCATGTGTATTATTTTCTATCTTAGTTTCTAAAAGAGGTTTTGCTATATGAGCTCTATAGTTTAAAGCACTTTCTTTAGCCTCTTCATATAAACTCTTATCAGAGCAAAGATTTAAATACTTATCATAATTATCTTTAATTGGGATAAGTTTTTCTTGTTGAGTACGAGCTTTGACAACTCTTTGATGAGATGCAAGTAAGTCTTCATAATTTTTAATAAGATCGTTTACATGAGCATCTTCATAACTTAGCATATACTGACGCACAAAGGATGAGATATCCTCAACGCTTTTCATAGATATAGCTTGATTAAAGAGGGTAATAGCCTGCATATTTTGTATGCCTAAAAGGCGTCTATATTCATTTGAGTAATCTTCAAAAGAAGAATATGTAGGAATATCTCTCTTTTTTAAGGTTTTATTAATTTCACGTACATTAGAACCTAAATCAGATAAATCATCTTTTATAGACAATTTTCTATTTGTAGCTATATAGATGCGTTTAACATTTGCGTGATTATCGCCTATATAGAGAATTTGGCAGAGGGTAACACTTTCTTTTATTCTTTTATCATAAAAGTAAGCTAGGATAATTGTTTTAAAATTACCTTGGCGAAGAGCTATATTTTTCTTTTCACCAGCTATATCTGTAGAGCTACTTCTATAATTACCAAATACGTATGAATCAATAGTTCTTTCGTTTTTATCAGCACTTGCAGCTTTATTATAGCTAATTTCACGGCTTGGTACTAAAAGTGTACTAATAGCATCAACTATAGTAGATTTACCAGAGCCAGTTTCACCTGTTAAAAGAGCGTTTTCTCCATTTAGATTAAAGGTAAAGATTTGTTTATCCCATGTACCAAAGTTATAAAGTTCAACTTTATCTAAACGAAAACCATCTAAAATTAGATCTATATTTTTATCTTGCATATCTACCTACTTGCCTTATCAATATATTGCTCTAGTAATAAATTAAAATCAGCTATTTTTTGAGCTTCAAGAAGAGAGATTAAAATTCTTTTAACCTCATATTCTTCATCTTGTGCTTTTTTGCGTGTAGTTTCTTTTCTAGCATTTTTTATAAAGCCCATAGCATCAAGTTTACCTAAAGCCACATCAATTTTCTTAATAAATTGAGTGCTTTCTCTATCTTGTTTGTAGTAAGTGGCCATCATATCTAAAACTTCAGAGCGTTTTATAATAAGTTTAGTACCACTTTGATTTTGATCGTGCTCAATAAGTTTTTTTCTAAGCATAACAAGTAAGAAAGACACATCAAAACTAAGTTTAACCCTATTCATAATAAAGGGCGGGCGAACTAATTTACTATTTTGACTTTTAAGTCTTTCAAATTCTTCATCATCAAGACTTCTTAAGTAGGCATAGCCATCATTTTCTTTAACAACAAGATAAAGACCCATGCTTTTTATATATTCTTTAATTGAATTTTTTCTATCTTCAATTTTTAAGAATAAATGTCTATTATCAGAGCGATAAATAGTGCCATAGCGTAGGAGTGCAGCTACTATGTAGCCATCGCTCATATCTGCATTTATATCATCATTATCTTGAATATTATCAACAATGTCATCACTCATATTCTATCCTTTTATTGTTCTTTAAAGCTTATATAAAGACGAGCACCTTTGCTTTGTCTTTTATTAGTAAAGCCATCATCTTCTGAAATTATAGTTAGTTCATCTTCTACACTTTCATCAATCTCGCATTTAAAGTTATCATTACAAATTTGCAAATAGACAACAAGTTCTGTAAGACCATGAGTTAGAGGATAAATATCTAAGATTTCTTTTAAGGTAATGCGTCCATATTTTTGTACCAATAAATTTATATTTGAGATAATTTCATCTTTATCTATGCGTATTTGATTAAATAAAGATATAACATCAGATGTATTCTCAATATTTTCAGTACTAGCTTCAATGAGGTTATCATCAAAAACAATTTCAGCCCTCTCTTCATATAAAGGGCGTTCAAAAGGCATATTTATAATAGGTTTTGGCAATTCTATTTCAAAGGTGAAAGAGCTTAAATCTATATCATCTTCATTAGCCATTTGTATTTGTTTTTCAATATTTAAGATACGTTTATAAATATCCTTATGTTCAATATAGACTTTATCTTCAATAAAGGAGCGTAATGATGATGTAAGATCGTGCATCATATCTTGAATTTGGCCATTACCTGTGACCCAATTATTAAAGATATCCTCAATATGTTCATCCTTTTCTTCTGCTATAACTTCATTTTTTAGAATTTTTTCAAGTAAGAATTTAAATTCTGTTTTAGTTGTATCAGAGAGGAGGAAGGATGAGAATGCAGATACAGAGCGACCTTGATCTGAATTTTCAATAGCTAAAGATGAATTAAATATTCTCTCTAAAAGCTCGCCCTTAGAACCATCCCACACAGATATTTCTTTTCTAATATCGCGATTTAAATTTTTAAAGTTATATTCTACTTCACGAAAATCAGAATAGATTTGCAGACACATTTCTTGGAAGTCATAAAAGCGTTCACGCAAGGAGAAGTCATCAAGAGCACCTGATTCCTCACCATTTTCAATACGTTTTATCTTTAAAGTAAGTTCATCACGTTTTTTTATAAGTGAAGATAGTATTGTATCTTTATCTTCACTAATGCCTAAATACATTTCATTTAAGAGGTTAAAATCTGTTCTTAAGCGTGATTCTGTACCTACAAACTTTTTAATTTCAAGGGACTTTACAAAGTCATAAGCTTTTTGTGTATAAGGTGGGAT
>JARHZF010000006.1 GCA_029258325.1 Anaerobiospirillum sp.
ACCACCAACAAACTTACCATTAGTTGGTAAATTATTAGCAAGTGTAGGGAGGGCTAGAAAAGATACTAATGCAAGAGCAATTTTAGAGTAATTCATTTTTATATATAACCTAAAAATATTAAGAGTAAATAAAACCAAAACTAATTAAAAATGAGTAAGAATCTGTATCATCAAATTTCTTTAAAGCAAAATTGTTTTGAGCTTTGGCATAGAAATAACTTTGATTAAATGTAATATCAAAACCTAAAGAACTTGCACTTTCATTTGCATAGTCTTTTAAATTTACATAACCAAATTGCATATTTGGACTTATATATAAATTAAGATCATCAAGAGGTTTTACATTTAATTTTGCACTTAAGATAAAACCATCATCACCATTAAATGTATTGCTTTTGTAAGCTGCCATTGCATCAGCTCCACCTAAGCTAAAATACTCTGATCCATCTATACTTTTATTTGCAAATTGACTATCAAAGCTTAAGGTTGTAGATAGTTTATTATTGATAATATAGTTAATATCAGCATAGTTTCTTAAGATTAAGAAGTTTTCATTTTCAATTAAGTCATAATCATCATCTGACTTTAATTTTGTTGCCATTATGCTAGATTGTGTATTAAGGGTAGTCTTATCATTTAAATTAAAGCTTGTATTAAGATTTGCATATAAAGATAGAGAGTGCTTTTTTAAATCAATTGAAAAAGCATCAAAAGAATCTTTTAATTTTCTATATCTAAAACCACCACCTAGATAAATCTTTTTATCTAAATCTCTATAAATAGGGTGAGATAATGCTGTATCAAAAGTTAAAGCACTACCATTTGCTCCTAGCTCTTTAAACTCTTTAGCAAGTTCATAATCAGATAAACATAAAGATGTTATAGATTTAGTTAAATATGAGTTTATAGGAAGCTCATAATTTATATTAAAGTTATTATTATGTTCATTTGTAGTTGATATGCCTAAGGTTAAATCATCTAAAGATTTTGTTAAATTATTTACATTAACAAAAGCCTCAGCTCTATAAATACCTGTAGACTCAATACCATGATTATCAAATAAAATACCTGCTGTATATTTATTTTTGCCTTGCATATTTACAAGTAAAGATGTGGAATTTGTATCTATACTATCTATTTCATTTAAACTTGCACTTATATCAAATTGATTTAAATCAGCTAAGGTTAAAAGACGACCATATACATCTTTATTATTAATTTGTTTATCTTCAAGATTTTCTAAAAACTTATCTACATTAGTCTTAGCAAAATTATTTAAGCTATCGTTTTCAACTTGTAAATCTACATTATTAATCTTAGAGTAAATAACATCCACTTCTAAAATGCCAGCACTTGAAATATCTTGCTCTGGTAGAAAGGCTTTAGAACTTGGATATCCATTATCTCTATAGTATGATGTAATTTCATTTAAAATATCTTGCAGTGTGATAGCATTAATAGTAGCACCTTGATATTTGCTTTGTACTATATTTTGTATATAAGTATCGTTTTGAATATTTCCATTTACATTTATATTTATTTGAGAAATTTCAATATCAGAATCTGCAAAAGTTAAAGTACTTGCAGAAAGTAAAGTTATTTCTAATGCAAGTTTGGAAAATTTTTTAAACATATTTGTGTCCTATTAAAAATAATTGTGCTTATTTTCATATAGGAGCAAAGAGAGAGTGAAAAGAGAAAACTTGATTTATTTTTATTATTTTTAAATAAAGATTAATTTACTGATATTTATTGATTTAATTTAAAATTACTTAAAAACATTAGTTTAACAAATATAAAAAAAGCTCTACTTTTACATAGAGCTTTTTCTTTATATGATATTATTCATATCTCTTTACAAAAGGCTTAATTGAGCCTATTAATTCAGGTTTTGTAAGTAATACAAACTCACTAGGACAATCAGGTGCTTTTGATTTTTCATGATCAAAACCTACTTTATAGTTTGTAAGTTTTTCATGCTCATTCATTATATATTTTGGAATAAGTTTGAATAACTCAATAGAATCTTCTAATAGATAAACAATTCTATCTAAAACTTCATTTGCAAGATCTAAAGACTTCTTCTCATCTTCAAAAGAATAAATAGCATTTTGCACATGAATAAATAGATTTTGTATAGAACCATCAATCATATAAGCATAGAATCTATCTCTTGTATCATTTAAGAAAGCAAGAATTTCAGCACATTCTTGAAGACGTAAAGAAAATTCAAGTCTTGTCTTAGGTCTTTCTTTCATCTTCTCTAAGAGCATATTGACAAGATTTCTATAGTAGTTTGCATTGATAACTGAATGAATTTCTTCTTCACTAATATCAAGAACAAAAGACATTTTCTCATCAAATGTAGCTCTTAAATATGATTTATCTAAATCAGGTAGGAAAGATAAATCTATATTTTCAGAGTGCATAGGTGTACAAGTTTCAAGTTTAATACCAGCAGAGCAGTTATAAACTTTGATATTTCTTTCATTTTCATTCTCTTTGCGAAGAATACGTACAACTTTATCTATATAGTCTGCAGATAATTTATAGATATAGTTAGTCTCAATAGTATCACCAAAGTTACCTTCAGCTGTAGTACTTAAAGCAAAGTTACCTACAGTCTCTTGTACGCCATATTGTGTATATAAGGTTGAGTTATTTGCATGCAATCTAGCATCACTTACTTTCTTACCATTATCAATACCAAATAAGAAAATATTATTAAAGCCAAATTGAATTGCAGATGATACACCTAAATTACCTACAAGAGGATTCATAAGGGTAATCTTATCCCAATCTTTTACCTTCTCAAAAAGCTTTTCATCATGTAACCAAGCCCAACATAAAGGCTCATCTTTCTTTGCAAAAATAGCACAACGTTTAAAATGCTTTGTAGTCTCAGGGTGAACAACATCACCTGCAATAAGCATAATATCATCTAAGAAATTTGTACCATTAAAGATGTCAAGAGTATGACCAATTTGAGCTACTCTTTCTGTTGCAGCATAAAAATCAGGCTTAATACCCTCATTATAAAGAGTATCAATAGAGCTACCACAAGCTATAATTATAGCCTTATCTTGGAATTTTCTTATAAAAGGTAGATCGTTATCTAAAGATGGACCATTACCTATAACAAAAACAGGTACTTCAGTTAGATTGTCTGGTAATTTCTCTCTACAACAAGCAGAACCTTTTTTAGCAAGTAAATTTGCAACACCATGAGATACACCAAATAAGTGATCATCAAAAAATCCTAATGCAGCATAGGTCTTATCAAAATCTTTTATTAAGTCATCTGCAATAGTCTTCATATCATCATCAATATAATGAACGAATGTTGTAGAGCATGATGCTAAGAATTTACCATGATTGTTTAAATATAAAAGAAGATCGTTTACAACTTGATTTTTGCTCTGACCTATCATTAGGTATAAACCTAATTTATGTTCTTTTATAAATTCTAAAAGTGATGCCCAGTCAAAAGCATATAAAGATGCAAAGAAAAGATCTGCATTTGGTTCAATAATAGCAAGGTTTGCAATTTCAATTTTTGAATATAAAGATTCAACTGCATAACCTAAACCAAGACCTAAAAGCATGATAAATGATGCTGATTTTAGTTTTTCTAAATTAGGACTATTTTGAACTGTTACATCAGCATCGGTTAATAATTTATAAGTCTCTTTTGTATATCTTTGGTGGATTTGACCAAAGACATCTTCATCACTTGAGTAGAAAATTCTACGTGGGGTTGCTTCTTTTAAGAAAGAATCAACTTGTTTATTACATAAATCTTTAGGATCTAAAGAATTATAAAAAACGATATTTCTCTCTAAAAAATGAATATTTGCAACACCTGATTCTGTACAAAAGAATTCAAAACTCTCTTTTGGCTTATAATCTTTAAACTGTTCGTAAATATTTGGCATATTTTCTTTAAAAGAAGCCATATTTGTATAGAACTGATCAATAAGCCTATCAGACATTTCATTTTCTAGTTGAAATAGCTTATCAAGAGCAGCTTGCTCTTTATCTGTTAAATTATATTTTTCACGAATAAATGAATTGAAAGCTTCTTTTGAAATTTCAAATAAACCATTTTTCTTATCATTAAAGCTTACTGTTTCAGTCATAGTATTTAATCCTTAAAAACTGCGTCTTTTAACTTCGCTGTATTTATTTAAACCATTACTGCCTTTTTTTAGTTTAATTAAATCAAGTCTTGTATTTTCTCTTTCATTAAGAAGCTCTTGAGTTCTTTCTTTAGTAAACTCAAGTAAAGACTTAGCAAATTCAGTGCGAAGCTCTTTATCTTTTTCATTGTCGCAAGGCTCTTGACCTAGCTTTTTAATGTATTCATTACGAACTTCAACAAGCTCATTAGCTTTATCAAAATCATCTTGTTCAAGAGCATAACTTATATCTTCTTCAACAGATAAAATATCCTGAATAACAGATTCAACACTCATAAGTAACTCCTAGAAAAATTAGATTATTAATAAATAAAGCTTTCATTTATAAAGCCAAAAAAACTAAAAAAAATTTAGATCTTAAATTGTATGCAAATTTAATACCTAATATTTATTATACGTTTTGTTCTTGTTCTTGAAAATAAAAAACAATACGTCTTTCTCTTTGTAGACGTCTAATTGACTTTAATTGTTGTCTATAACGACGTTGTCTATTAATAGCAGTTCTTGTTTTTAATGAAAAAGCTGAACGTTTCATATAGTAACTCCTTATTGATTATAAATTTAAATCTAAGCAATTATATATAGATTATATAAATAAATAAGTATCAATAGGCTAAATATTAAAAAATTAAGTAAAAATACTTATGTATTTTTATAGTTATATATTAAAAATTTTGTCCATTATATATGTAAAATATATATTTATACTTAATATTTACGGTAAAAAAATAAAAACTTTAAATAAAATTTTGTTTAAACTTTGTAAAAAGTTTAATATAAATAATAAAATGTAATTTATTGTTTATGAATTTTAATCTTCTTAAAAAAAATTAATTTTTTACAAATTTTTTATGTTCATAAGTTTTTCATAATTTTTCTACTTTAAAATAAAACTAAGTAAGTAGTATTTATAAAAAATAAAAAATATCTTTATATATTTTGTTGTTTAGTGTATCTTTAACAATATGTTTTATAGTGAATGTATAATGTTTTACTATAAATAAAAGTAAAGATTTTATTATTTATGTAAGTTATAGAAAAATAGAGTATAAAATTATTAGATTTTTTTATAATTAATACATAATTTTACCTTAAAAGGAGTTTTTAGTATGGATAAGTTAGTTGTAACCTCATTAGCTTTAGTATTATCTTCAGTTCTAGCTGTAGGTTGTTCTCCTGCACAATCATCAGCTTCTAAAACTGAAGCAACAGCACAAGCACCTGCAGATGCAAAACAAGAAGCTGTAAAACAAGAAGAAACAAAGCAAGAAGCTACAAAAGAAGAAGCTATGCCTCAAGAAGAGACAGCTCCTGCAGAAGATACAATGCCAGCTGTTAATGAAGCTTATTTAGGCACATATGAAGGCACATTACCATGTGCAGATTGTGAAGGTATTAAGACCAAGATTACTTTCAACAAAGACACAACTTATGATTTAGAAGTTGAGTATATTGGCACTAAAGAAGATATGCCAAAGATTGTTGAAAATGGTGTATATAAAGTAGATAAAGATATTCTAACAACAGTAACTCCAGGTACACGTGCTGAAACAAACTATAAAGTACAAGAGGATGGCAATTTAGTTAGATTATCTGCAACAAAAGAATTACCACCAGAGGATACATTACCTCTATATGTTTTAAAGAAAGCTAAATAATTAAAGATTTAAGTTTGACATAAAAATCTTAGTTAGAAAAGATAGATAGTATAAAAGTGGAGATAAAAATCCACTTTTATTTTTTATCTATACTAAAAAAGCACTAGCCATGCTTTTATATAAAGCATGGCTAGTATATTTTTAAAAATAGAGAATTTTAAAACTATTTAAATAAACTTAAAACTACCTTAGTATCTAGCTTATAGTAAAGAAAAAAGCAAAAAGAGATACTATAGAGAAAAGTGTGGTACAAGATAAAACTATAGCTATAAAATAAATAAACTTCATAAGCTTTTTGTTTTGTCTATCTTGTGAGTCTATCTTATATATAACTTGATTTGAAAATATAGACATAAACTCTTTAATGCCATCAATTTCATTCATAATATCTTTATCATCTTTATTTAATAAGTTTTTAATATCAATTTTGTCTATATTATTAGAACTTATTAATTCATTTAAAGACTGCTGAACTTTAATAAGTTCTTTTTCAAGTTTTACATCAGAGTCTTTTATTAATTTTTCATTTTTATCTAAAAAATCTTTAGTATAAACAATAAAATCTAAAATCTCTTTATTAATATTAGATTTAATCTTATCTTCATTAGATGATTTTTCTTTATTTTCTAAAGCATCATCATCTTTTTTACTCTCATTATTTGTACTATCTTCATGACTTTTAGTTTCTATATTACTATTTTCGCTCTCACTTTCTTCTGTAGTAGAGCTAGTAGTGTTAGTTGTATCCTTATCTAAAGAAACACTATTTACAACCTCATCTTTAGATACTTTATTTTCAGATAAGATCTCTTTAGATAAACTCTCTTTATCCAAATTTTTATTAGATAAGTCATCTTTATCTAAATTTTTATTAGATAAGTCATCTTTATCTAAATTTTTATTAGATAAGTCATCTTTATCTAAATTTTCTTTAGATAGAGTATCTTTATCCAAATTTTTATTAGATAGGTTATCTTTATCTAAATTTTCTTTAGATAGAGTATCTTTATCCAAGTTTGTATTAGATAAATTATCTTTATCTACATTATTAAGATTACTATCATCTTTTAAAGATATTTTGTGCTCAAGAGCATCTACTTTTGCACTTAATAGATTTAAACTCTCCTTAATCTCATCAATATCTTTAAGAGAAAAATCTTTTAAATTATCTTTTATAATCTCATTTTGCTTATCAAAAGATGAAGCAAGATCTTTTTTAAGATTATTTTCTATATTTTGTATATTTTCTACAGTTTGTTTTAAATCATCTAATTGTAAGATTGAGACTTCAAAAGCTTTTATATCATTAAAAGCTGTTCTATAAGAGATATTTTCTTTTTCAACTTGAGACATAATGTGAGCTTCACGCTCTATCTTATGCTCTAAATTTTTAAGTTGCTGATTATTTTCAAGAGACAATTTCTCATATTGCTCTTTTAATAAAGATGATTGTTCATTTAGAGCTTTATTATTATCTAAAGCTACTTTTTGATACTCATCTTTAATAGTGCTTATCTTATCTTCAATCTTATTTATTTGTTCTTTTATATAGGTAAATAAAGTTGAAAGTTTTTTATTGAGATCTAAAGAAGTATTTTCTTTATTTTCATTTAGTTTATTTTCAATTTCAGATAAAGCATCAACAATATTATCAGAAGTAGATAATAGTTTATCTATCTGATTTATAGAATCTAATTTGATCTGATACTTATTACTTAGATTATTCCTTTCATCTTCTATATTTTTAAGATCTTTTTTTATATTATCTATAATAGAAGTGATCTCTTTTTTTTGTTCTTTTTCAACCATATCTAAAACCTTCTTACAAGAAAACTAAATAGGTTAATTATATAAATGTACTTTATATAAAAGTAGAAGTAAAAGTAGTCATTGTGTTATTGCGTTGTTAATTAAAAACACATGATTATGTCTTATAAAGAAACAACGTAATTTTCACATGAACTCTAAAAGTTTATTTTTATAAAATCATTTATCTAATTTTACAAAAATTTTAAGAAAATAGTTGTTTTTTATATATAAAAAAAAGAAAAGCCCCCACTTGCAATTAAGAGTCTTAAGTTAAAAGCAAGTGGAGACTAAGAGTCTATACTAGACATATATATTATATGATAATTTTACAAAAAAGTGATATTTATTAATTTAAGCTTTTGTTTAAATTTTAATTAATTTTTTATTAATAAAATAAAGTAATTAAGTATGTAAATGCACAAAAAACATTGATTTTATGGATTTTTAATAAAAAATTTTTTTTATAACTATAAGAATAATATAAATAAAATTATTTATAGCTAACTATTTTTTATTATATTTTTATAAAACTTATTTTTTATTTACATAAACTAGATTATGAATGCTTTTAAGCTTAATTATAAATTTTGTATTAAATAAAATAATAAAAATATAGATCAATATATATTTTAAATAGTATTTTTTATATATAGATTTTATATTGTTATATGTATAATTAATTAAATCAATTTTTTAATTGAATTTTTATAAAAGTCATAATTATTAATAACAAATTTTGTAAAATACAATATTTTAATTTTTATAAAAAGAAATAAGAAAATTTAATTTTAAATTTTAATCCTAATCTCTTATTTTAGAGTTTAGTTAGTGCCATAATAAAAGCACTAAAATAAAATAATCATGTATAAACATGATGTTTTAGAGTAAATTTAAGTTATTTCTTTTATTTTAAATTTTTGCTTTGTAAAAATATTAATCTAAGAGTATTAATTAAAAGTTATTAATATGTCTTAATTATATATATGATATAATGCAAAATCCGTTAAGTTTAAATTATTTAAAATTAATTTTAACTCAATAAATGAAGTTATTTTAGGAGTATTTTTGTGAAAACATGGCATGACATTATAGGTCCTTTAAAAAATACAGAAAATTTTAAAAACGTAATGAATTATGTAGCAACAAAAAGACAAGAGGGAGATGTTATTTATCATGCTGAGTCTGATGTTTTTAATGCTTTTAAATATACTTCTTTTGATAAACTTAAAGTTGTTATTTTAGGTCAAGATCCATATCATGAACCAAATCAAGCTATGGGACTTGCTTTTTCTGTACAACCAAATGTAAAAATTCCACCATCACTTCATAATATTTATAGAGAATTAGCAAGTGATGTTCCTGGTTTTTCAATTCCATCTCATGGTTGTTTAATTCCATGGGCACGCCAAGGTGTTTTATTATTAAACTCTGTTTTAACTGTAAAACAAAGTGAAGCCAACTCACATCATGATAAAGGTTGGGAAGAGTTCACTGATGGTGTTATTAAAGCTATCAATGATAATTGTGAAGGTTTAGTCTTTATGCTCTGGGGTTCTAGTGCTAAGAAAAAGGGAGCAAATATAGATAGACAAAAACATCTAGTATTAGAGGCAGCTCACCCAAGCCCATTATCTGCTTATAGAGGTTTCTTTAACTGCAGACATTTTTCTCTTGCTAATAAATATTTACATGAACAAGGTAAAACATGTATTAATTGGCAATTACCTTTATTTTTTGATGAAAACGAAATAATTTAACTATTTGATTGAGGTTGTTATGACTGATGTAGATAAGGCTTTAGCTGAAATTACACGTGGTGCTTTTGAAGTTATACCTGTTGATGAATTAAGAAAAAAACTTGAAAGTAAGAAACAATTAATTATCAAACTAGGAATGGATCCTACTGCACCAGATATTCACTTAGGTCACACTGTAATTTTAAATAAATTACGTACTTTCCAAGAATTAGGTCACAAAGTTGTTTTAATTATTGGTGATTTTACAGCATCTGTAGGTGATCCATCTGGTAAAAATACAACAAGACCTGTTTTAAGCAAGGAACAAATTTTATTTAATGCAAAGACTTATGCAGATCAAGCATTTAAAATTTTAGATAAAGAAAAAACAGAGATTAGATATAACTCTGAATGGCTTGAGCAATTAGGTACTGTTGGTACTATTAAACTTGCATCAAAACTAACTGTAGCAAGAATGCTAGAGCGTGAAGATTTTACAAAAAGATATCAAGGTGGCGTACCTATAGCTATTCATGAGTTCTTATACCCATTATTCCAAGGTTATGACTCTATTGTTTTAAAATCAGATGTAGAACTTGGTGGTACTGATCAAAAATTCAATTTATTAATGGGTCGAGAACTACAAAAAGATGCAGGTTTAGAACCACAATGTGTCTTAATGATGCCTCTTTTAGTTGGTTTAGACGGTGTCAAAAAGATGTCAAAATCTGCCAATAATTATATAGGTGTACATGATGCTCCTAATGATATGTTTGGTAAGATTATGTCTTTATCAGATGATTTAATGTGGCAATACTTTGATCTTCTTTCATTTAAGAGTATTGAGGAAATTAAAGCTCTAAAAGATGCTTGTTTAAATGAAGGTAAGAATCCACGTGATGCTAAGATTGAGTTAGGTCGTGAGATCGTTGCTCGTTATCATGGTGAGGAAGAGGCTAATAAAGCAGTTGATAACTTTATAAATCAATTTGCAAAAGGTGCAATTCCAGATGATATTGAAGAATTTACTTTAAGTGCCCAACCACTACCATCTTTATTAAAAGAAGCAGCTTTATGTGCATCAACATCTGAAGCTATGCGTATGTTAAAGCAAAATGCAGTTAAGATTGATGGTAATGTTGTAACTGATAATAAATTAGTTCTTGAAGCTAATACTTATATAGTTCAAGTGGGCAAGAGACGTTTTGCTAAAATTACTATATCTTAAAGAAGGTATGTTTTATGACCCAAGATGAATTAAAAGAGCTTGTTGCAAAAGAAGCTTTAGAATTTATACCAAAATCTGGTGTATTAGGTGTTGGTTCTGGTTCTACAGTTGTAAAATTTATAGAAGCTATTGCTAAATATAAAATAAAAGTAGATGCAGCTGTAAGTAGCTCTATAAAAACTACACACATGCTAGAGGATATAGGTATTCGTGTTCTTGATACCAATGATGTTGGCGAATATGAGTTCTATATTGATGGTGCAGATGAAATTGATGAAAACTTCCACATGATTAAAGGTGGTGGTGCTTGTCTAACTCGTGAAAAGATCTGTGCATCTATGGCATCTAAGTTCATTTGTATAGCAGATGAGTCTAAGTTAGTAACTCAATTAGGTAAATTTGCATTACCTGTTGAAGTTATTCCTATGGCAAGAAAAATTGTTTCAATTAGATTAAAAGAACTAGGTGCAAATCCTGTGCTTCGTGCAAATTGCATTACAGATAATGGTTGTGAAATCTTAGATTTACAAGATTTTATGATTGAAGATCCTATTGCTATGGAAAATATTATTAATAATATTCCAGGTGTTGTAACTGTAGGTTTATTTGCAAAACGTAAAGCAGATGTTCTTTTATATGCAACAAAAGATGGCGTAAATAGAAAAGTATTATAAAGTATTACTTTTTTAATGTTATAATTTGCACAAGTTTTTTTATTTTAATTTGTGCAAATTTTAAAATTGGCATACTTTTTGAGATATTTGATTTAACTTTGGTTTTTAGTCATTTAATTGACAGCAGGTTAATCTTATGAGTATGAAAATAGATAGTATCCCAGATAATTCTCTAATGATGTCACAATTACAAGAGATGCAATCACGTATTAGACAGATGCAAACTTTAGCCTCTGAATCTCTTGAGACTCAAATAAATGCTTCTAATACAGTGTCAGAGACACCTAATATTTTACAGGAATCTCAAACTTTACCTAAAATATTAGTAGAGGGTACTTCAGCAAATGATGGTATTGGTAAATTTGAAGATATGCTAAGACAAGCATTTGAAGATGTAAATAAGATTCAAAATGAATCATCTGAATTACAAACACGTTTTGATTTAGGTGATCGTTCTGTATCTCTATCAGATGTAATGTTAGCATCTCAAAAATCAAGTATTTCATTTGAAGCAACAATGCGCATAAGAAATCAAGTCGTTGAAGCATATAAATCAATTATGCAAATGACTGTATAAAGCAAAGGTGGAATAAATAATGGCTGAAAATGAATTCCCTGTAGCATCAAGTAATAATGATCCAAATGCTGGATCTAATTTACCATCTACTCAAACCGATTCAGCTAAGGGAAATGCAAACAATAGCAATGATACTTATGATAATGACATCATTGCAAATGAACGTTCTTCAGATGAAGATAACTCCTCTAGCAGTAATGGTATGAAATTTACCGATTTTATTGCTCGTGGTGATATCTTACGTAAGATTTTTATTGCTTTTTTCTTAATATTGTTCATAGCAGGTGCTATTTTTGGTTTAGTGTCATTACAATCTGCTACAACTGATGTTACTTATAGAAAATTAGGTGAGTACTCAAGTGATAAGATTGGTCCCGTTCTAGATTTTTTAGATCTTGAAGGCTTTTCTTATAATCTACGTGGTGGTAATACCATCATGGTTGATGTAAATGAGTATGCAAAGATTTCTGAATTAATGTTAAGAAGAGGTATTGCTCTACCTGAAAAACCAGCTGATGATGGCAATGCAATCATTATGTCAGATACTGGTTTTGGTGTGTCTCAAAGACTTGAAGGTGAGCGTATCAAGCATGGTCGTGAAATTCAATTAGCTCGTGCAATTGAAAGAATTGATGGTGTTGAACACGCAACAGTTCTTCTTGCAATTCCAAAGGAAAATGTTTTTGCAAGAGTTCAAAATAGACCATCTGCAGCTGTTGTTGTAACTTTAAAGACAGGTGCTTATTTAACTCCAGATAGCGTAAATTCAATTCGTTACATGGTTTCATCTTCTGTACATAACTTACTTGCAAAAGATGTTAGTGTGACAGATCAAACTGGTAGATTATTATCATTAGATAACAAATCAAACTCAGCAGAAGATAGATTACAAAAAGAGTTTGAAATGCGTACTCTTCGCGAAGCTCAATATCGTGATAAAATTGACGCAATTTTAACTCCAATGCTAGGTTTTGGTAACTATGCAGCAGAAGTTGACGTAACTTTAGATACAACAGTAGAAGAAGAAACACGTCAAATGTATGATCCAGACAACAATGCTGTTCGTTCTGAGACATTACGTGAACAAAAAGGTAATGAAGAGAAGAAGAACCCATATGGTGTTCCTGGTTCTCTATCAAATCAACCTCCTGCAAATGCAGTTATTCCACAACAATTAAAAGATGGTACTGGAATGGCCTCTGAGTCTAACAGTAACCAAAAAGAAAGCAGAGAAGCTGTTCGTAACTATGAAGTTGATACAACAATACGTCACACAAGACGTCCAACTAATGTAGTTTCACGTTTAACAGTATCTGTAGCAGTTGACTATGTTCGTCAAAAAGATGCTGAAGGTATGATTACTTATGTACCACGTTCAGCAGATGAACTAGAAAAGATTGCAACCTTAATTAAGGGTGGTTTAGGTTTAAATGAATCTCGTGGTGACTTTGTTCGTGTTGAAACACTTTCATTCCCACACGCAGATCCTCCACCTCCATTACCATGGTGGCAACAAGATCAAATTCTTCGTTTAGCTAAGATTGGTGGTGCAGTACTTGTTATAATTGTTATAGTAATCTTTGTAATCCGTCCTATGGTTAACAAGTTACTTAACGGTAAGACTGAAGAGGATTCAGCTCTTGATTACAACGATCTAGATGCAGAGCCAGCATTAATTGGTAACGATGATCTAAACTTAGTAGCTGCAAATAAAGAGCTATCAGATCAAATCTACTCAATTAATAAAGGTGGTGGTATTGAATTACCAAATCTAAACAAGGATCAAGATTTATTAAAGGCTGTACGTACATTAGTATCTAATGAGCCTCAACTATCATCAGAAGTTGTTCGTGAGTGGATCAACGCTGATATAGAAAAAGAGAAAAAGAAAGAAGCATAGGAGATAGATATGTCAGATAATTTACCTTCAGCTCAACAAGGTGGTGTAGCTCCTTATGCAGAATCTGGCTCAGGTCTTGAGTTATCAGATGATGAAAAGGCAGCGTTAGAACGTTTAACTGGTGTTGATAAGGCAGCAATTCTATTGCTGTCACTATCAGAAGATGATGCAGCTCAGATCTTTAGAAATTTACAACCTAAGCAAGTACAAAACTTAGGTATGCGTATGGCTGAGATGCAGCATTTTGATCAAACATCTGTAAATGCTGTACACAAGACATTTTTAACAAGTATTACTAAGCATTCAAATATTGGTATTGGTAGTTCTGATTTCGTTAAGAATGCCTTGATTGCTGCTTTAGGTGAGGATAAGGCAGGTAACCTTGTAGATCAAATTGAGATGGGTTCAGGCTCACGTGGTCTTGACTCATTAAAATGGATGGATGCAAGACAAGTTGCTACAATTATCCAAAACGAACACCCTCAGATTCAAACTATTGTGCTTTCATATTTAGAGCCTGAGCAATCTGCTCAGATTCTATCTCAGTTCCCTGAGGCTGTAAGATTAAATCTAATTATGCGTATTGCTACATTAGAAGAAGTACAACCAGATGCTCTAAGAGAGTTAAACGAGATTATGGAAAAACAATTTGCAGGTTCTGCTGGTGCTCAAACAGCAAAGATGGGTGGCTTGAAGTCTGCTGCAAATATTATGAACTTCTTAGATTCTGCAACAGAAAGTGTTCTTATGGAATCTATCATTTCTCAAGACAAAGAAATGGCAGCTCAAATCCAAGATCTTATGTTTGTATTTGAAAATCTTATTACTGTTGATGATAGATCAATTCAAACATTATTACGTGATACTCCTCAAGATATCCTTGTTAAGGCTCTTAAGGGTGCAGATGATCAACTTAGACTTAAGTTCTTCCGTAACATGTCATCACGTGCATCAGCTTCAATGCGTGAAGACTTGGCTGCAATGGGACCTACTAAGATTTCTGATGTTGAGACAGCACAAAAAGAAATTCTTACTATTGCACATAGACTTGCAGATGATGGTGAGATCGTTCTTACACGTGGTGGAAACCCAGCTGACGAATTTATTTAATATAGATAAGAATGCTTATGCTTTTTAGCATAAGCATTATACATTTAACTAGGTTTTAACAATGTCTGATAATTCTTTTAAGAAAAATAGTTTTGGTGAAATTATAAAAGATGGCAATGCTATTAAATCAGTAAGCACCAAGAGATTAAATAAGTCATTAAAAGATAGAGTAAGTATTTTACCATCTGAGGATGTTGATCAATTTACTCCTATGCAATGGCCAATTATGGACAATGGTAAAAAACCTAGTACAAATGCTTTAGGTTTCCCTATCAATACTTGGTTTCAAGAAGAACAATTAAAAGCTATAGAAGAAGATAAACGTCTTCAACAAGTAAGCTCTGAGTTAGCTCTAGAAGATGAAGAGCTATTAAAAGCACAAAAAGAAGAGAATAAAGCTCCTACTGTTGAAGAAATTGCCCTTATGAAAGAAACAGCCTATGAAGAAGGCTTAGAAGAGGGTAAAAAAGATGGTTATAAAGAAGGTTTATCTCAAGGTATAGAAGCAGGTAAACTTGAGGGTATTGAGCAAGGTAAGGCTCAAGGCTATCAAGAAGGTTTTGAAAAAGGCTTATATGAAGGTCATCAAGATGGCTTTATAAAAGGTCAAGAAGATGGTATCAATAACGCATCTGAGATGATGAATGAGCAAATAGCTCGTCTATCTAATATTATTGATATGCTTTCAAACCCAATGCGTTCTATAAATAAAGATGTAACAGATCAATTAGTTTATTTAGTATCAAGACTTGCTTCTGTTATTATTAAAAGAGAAGTAGTAAATGATGCTAATTTATTACAAAATAGTATAACTGAAGCTTTATCCGTATTACCAAATTCACAAAAAGGTGCTACTGTATATTTAAATGAAGATGACTATGCTCTTGTACAAACAAGGATAGGTCAAGATTTTATTAATGAACATAAATTAAATATACAAGTAAAGGATGATTTAAATTTAGGTGATGTTGAAGTATCAAATGATATTTCATCAGTAGATTGGCGTGTAAATGATAGAATTGATAATCTTTTATCTAAATTCTTAATGAATGCGTCAGGTCCTGTTGATTCTGCATTAACTGAACATATTGATTCATTACCTGAATATAATGAAGTACCTTTAAAATCATTAGCTCCTCGTCCTAATTTATTTGATGTAGAAGATAAGATTGCTCATAATTTAGGATTAGATGAAGAGCAAGCAAATTTAGAGACAGAAAGTGCTGTAGCTCAAGAAGAAAATGAGTATGTTGAAAATAATGAAGAAGAAGAAAACTTATTTTCAGGCATAACTAATAATCCTTTTGATGAGGATGTAGCAGACGCACCTTCTGAAAATGCAGAAGAAATACCACAAAATTAAAATTCTTAAGCTCAAGAAAAAATAGTGTTTTAGTATGGATACAAATCTTTTAGGTAGACTACAAGCAATAGAGATTCCTCAAAAAGAGGAAAAACCTACATTATCAGGTAAATTAGTAAGAGTTGTAGGTTTAACTTTAGAAGCAACAGGTCTTAAAGCAGCTTTAGGTGATAGATGTGTTATTGAGACACAAGATGAGCCTATGGATGCTGAAGTTGTTGGTTTTGCTGGTGATAAGATCTTTTTAATGCCAACAGAGCAAATGAAAGGTGTATTACCAGGAGCTAAGGTTTCTTTAGCATCAGGTCTTAGAGATTTTCCATATGGAGATCACTTATTAGGTCGTGTTATAGATGGTATAGGTAATCCTATTGATGGCTTAGGTCCATTAATACCAACTACAGCAACACACTTTACCCCTCGCCGTTTAAATCCTATGGATAGAGCACCAATTAAGCAACCTCTTGATGTTGGTGTAAGAACTATTAATGGTTTACTTACTGTAGGTCAAGGTCAAAGAATGGGCTTATTTGCAGGTTCTGGTGTAGGTAAGTCTGTACTTTTAGGTATGATGACAAGAGGTTCTACAGCTGATATTGTTGTTGTAGGTCTAATAGGTGAGCGTGGTCGTGAGGTTAAAGAATTTATTGAAGAAATTTTAGGTGAGACAGGTCGTGCTCGTTCTGTAGTAATTGCAGCACCTGCTGATGCTTCACCTTTAATGAGATTAAAAGGTTGTGAAACCACACTTGCAATTGCTGAATATTTTAGAGATCAGGGCAGAAATGTTCTACTTCTAATGGATTCATTAACACGTTATGCTATGGCTCAACGTGAGATTGCTCTAGCAGTAGGTGAGCCACCTGCTACTAAAGGTTATCCACCTTCAGTTTTTGCTCGTCTTCCTGCTCTTGTTGAAAGAGCTGGTAATGGTCCTAGTTCTTCAGGTTCTATTACTGCATTCTTTACAGTTTTAGTAGAAGGTGACGATCTGCAAGATCCTATTGCCGACTCTGCTCGTGCTATCTTAGATGGTCACATTGTATTATCACGTGAACTTGCAGATTCAGGTCATTATCCTGCTATTGATGTAGAAAAGTCTGTATCTCGTGTTATGCCAGCTATTGTTTCACAAGAACATATGATTATGGCAAGAACTATAAGACAATGTTTATCTCAATATACTCAAAATAAAGAGCTTGTATCTATTGGTGCATATCAAAGAGGTTCTGATCCTAAGATTGATCAAGCTATTATGATTAAGCCATATATTGATGAATATACACAACAAGGTATGACAGAGGTTATTCCTTTTGCTCAATCTTTAGATGGTTTACGTCAATTATCTATGATCTTAATTCAAGATGCTAAGAGCACTATGAATGGTATGCAACAAGGTGGTCAAATGATGCCACAAGGAAATGCTCCACGTAGAGCAGGTCCAAGTGCTGCCCCTGCTGCTAAGATGACATTTAATAGACAATAAAGTATATGGCAAACAACGATAGAGCTCTTTTAAAAGTTTTAGACTTAAGAAAAAGTGAAGAGGAGCAGGCACTTGAGTTTTATCAACATGCTTTAGGTGCTGTTGCAAATCACGAAGAAGGCATAAAAAAGATCATTGAATTTAGGGAAAACTATATTTCAGATATGAGTAAGAAGGGTGCTACCAGTAATTTTGATGCCCTTCAATATGCTGCCTATCAAAGCTTTATTGAAAAGCTCTATAAAATTGAAAAAAAACAAATTCAAGAACTTGAAATGCTCAAAAGAGATGCTGAGCGTAAGAGACTTTTTTATTTAGAAAAGCAAAAGAGAAGAAAGATTATTGAATCTCTTTTAGAAAAACATAAACAACAAAGAATAAAAGCAGAGTTAGTAGCAGAACAAAAGCTTTTAGATGAATATGTTGTATCTATGACAGCAAGACGTAATAGTAACTATTAAAATCTATTTCATTTTAATAAATCCTCTAAATATATATTTATTTTGTGACAAACTTAAATGAAATTTCTTTTCTTTATGTTTACACTAGCAAGACATACTTTAAATTAATCCTATCTTTTTTCTAAGAATGTTTTTTTATTTATTAGAACAATATATATTATTTAAATAAGTCATTAAACTAAAAATCAATTTAAAAATAATTCTAATTACACTATAAAAAATATTTTACTTTTCATATAATTAAATACTTATTTGATATTATGACTAAAGATCACTTTTTTACTATACGTAAATGTAAATAAGTTACAAAATAGTTTTTATAAGGAAAGCTTTATGGCGCTTTATGTAAATACAAACGTAAGTTCATTAAATGGTCGTAATAAATTAGGTAATGCAACAAATGCATTAAATACCACATATCAAAGACTATCATCAGGTCTTCGCATTAATAGTGCAAAAGATGATGCTGCAGGTCTTCAAATTTCTGATAGATTAACAACACAAATCAATGGTTTAAATCAAGGTAATCGTAATACCGCAGAATGTAATGGTCAAAGGGAGTTTTCCTGTTAGATGGTAGATTGTATTTAGTTTTATTAAGAGTACTCAATTAAATCCCTCCTGCCATCTATAACACTAAATATCCATTTAGGAGATAGAATGGCTATTAACATTCCAACACATAATCTTGTTCAGTTATCAGCTGAAGATTTAAAGCTTCTAAAAGAAGCCAAAGAGTTTAAAGAAATTGATGCTGAGATAGATGAAATCTTAGATAAGAACCCTAATCACTTTTTAGGTTTAAATAAAGAGCAAGTTAAAGCTTTATATCGCAAACAAGCTAATGGATCTTTAGTTTGTGCTGTAGATACAGCTAAAGACAATCAGTATGTTATGTATATAAGAACTACTCAACGTAAATCAAGTAAAAGTGATGAGTTTGTTATCTTACGTCCAAAGAATGCAAGAATCGTAAGTGGTTATATGACTACTAATGAATTTACGCGTTTTATTAGGAATGCAACAATAGATCTTAATGTGTATATAGAAGCTTGTTCTGCATCAAACTACTTTGCTTCATATATTGAAGAGCAAGGCAGACTAAGAGGAAAAGCACATAAATGTAATATCTGTATTGTTACATCTATAAGAGAAAAAGGATTAACAACAAAGACAGATGAGAGAGATGCATTTGATCTTCTTAAAGCTGCGATTACCAATCAAGCAAGATTTGCAAACAGAAAAAGTGATTATCAACGTCAGTTATCATCACTTGTAACTGCTAAGAATCAGGCTACAAGACACAAGGTTCAAACAATAAACTCTTTTAGAGCTTTACTTTTAGAACAAGGTGTTTCAATTAATAAAGATGCTTCTTTTAAGACGATTAAAAAAAATGCTTTAAATTTCCTTCATGGACAAACTTGCTATAAAGATGAAAATTCTTATAACTTATTAAGAAGAAATATTGAACTTCATATAAAGAGATATGAAGATATAGATCAATCTTTAAAGGAGTATGAGTCTGAGCTTAAGCGTATTTGTATCAGTAATCCTGAGTGTTTATTGTTACAAACAATACCAGGTGTTGGTATTAATCTAGCTATATCTTTATTTATAGCAGGTAATAACATTGATAATTTCCATAATGCAAAACACTTTGCATCTTATATTGGAATATCACCACTTGTTGTAGGATCAGGAGGAGTTAATACATCTTTAGAGGCAAAGCATAAAGTTAGAAATAAGGAACTTGCAGGCAAATTATACATTGCAGCACTTTCTATATATGCTACTAAGCTAAAGTCTAAATTACTTTGCCAAAACAAGACAAGCATCAACCTTGTAAAAAAGGCTGAAGAGATTACTGATGAGCAATTAAATGCTTTAAGTAAGAGAGCTCTATCTATTAGAGAAAAAGGAGCAAAACCAATTGTTTGTTCCATAGCACATCATATAGCTAAGACAGCATATGCAGTTCTTAAATATAAAAAACCATATGATGAATCTAAAGCTAGTGCTTATTTAACTGGTAAGTTCTAAACCTACCAAATAAGAAAACTTCCTTTGACACATAACTTATTTAACATCTAGTATTCAAATAGATAAAGATAAGCTCATAATACATTTAGTATAAGGGCACTAATAGCCTTAAGTACATATATAGATGCGAGCCTCTACTATATTTATTTATACTAAATAATAGAAGGAGTATAACTATAGATAAATAAAAATTAATTTTTTTGTATGATATCAAAAATATTTAAGAATATGAACTTTTATATTTACCTTTTTAAGGATATGCTAAAAGGGCTTACTTTTTTATTCCATAATATTTTGATATATAAAGTATTTAAGTGAGGTAAACAAAAGCTTATGATTCCGTCTTATCTATAAAGATAACCTGTGATTTAGGATATGATTTACCTAGAGATTATCTTTCTAAATACTTTAACTTTAAAAAGGATAAAACCAATAACATTATAAAATGTTATTGGTTTTCTTTTAAAAAAAAAGATAAAACTGAAGTTTTCTCTTTTTTTTTAAAATGATTGGATCTTTATTATGTCAATAAAAATATAAAATAACAATATCACTTTTAAAAATTACATAGATCTGAATTATTTTAGAGATTTTTTATTATCTTAATTTATATATTTTATTTTTACATTTTGCTATAAATATAAACTGGGTAAAAAGTCAATAACATTGCATACAACATTATTGACTTTATTTCAAATAAAAAAACAGGAGAATATTATGTCAATAATAATAAAAAATGACAAGATTATTTCAGTAAATTCTTTAGAAATCACTAAACATACTCAAAGTTTTTTTAGAAAATGTAATGCTGTAAATTCAGATGGTATTTTTCAAAAAGATGATACATTCTCTTTAATTATAGGGTTAGATCTTGCAGAGGAAGTAACTCAAGTATGTTATAGAGATTTAAAAACAAATACTATTCAAAACTTTGCTATTAAGACAAATGAGATACAAGACTTTTTTGAGAAATTCCAAACTAATGTAAGAATAGTAATGGAATCATGTTCTAATACTCATCTTATTTATGATAAAGCAACTAAAGCTTTTTTTAATAGCACAAATGATTGTGATATCTGTGCAGTATCCCATTCTTTTTTAAATAAATTTACAAGAAGATATAAATCAGATAAAAAAGATGCTCAGTTCCTCTATGAAGCAGGAAAAATGGGTACTATTTTAAAAGTTAATATGAGAAGTCCTTCAGACTTTATTTATAAAGATATATTCTATAATTATGAAAGAGCAAAAGATGAACTAAGATCTAAGATACAGGTATTTAATGCAGACTTAAAACAATATGAACTGCCTGTTCTAGATCATCGTAATATGTATCATTTCTTTGATATTTTATTAGTGCACTTTAACAAAGCTTTTTCAGTTTCTCTTACTAAAGCAGATATATCTCAAAGAAATCTAAAAAAATCTAAAAAATATAAATCTAAAATCAAACATCAAAAAATGTCAGAAGAAGCAAGAATAAGAGTAACACAAATAGAAATATTACTTAAAAACTTCTTCTTTATACATCAGGAGATATTAAATCTTAATAAAAGAGTAAAAATGTTAGAGAGAGATATGGAACGTCTAACACAAATGAATGAAGATATAAGTATCATTGCAAGTATACCTGGTGTAAGTCCAACATTGGCAGTTGGATTAAAAGGAGTTATAGGTGATATAAATAAATTTGATAATGCTTCTAAGTTAACATCCTTTTTAGGATTATCTCCAAATAGTACAGGTTCAGGTGGTGAAACCACGTTATATGGACAAATTGACTCGGGAGATTCTTATATAAAAAGAGCTTTATATAGATCTATTTTTGCCTCTTTTATAAGTATAAGGAATCATATAAATCCGCTAGATTTTAGTGACTTTTTAAATAATCTTAAAGGTAAGACACCTAAACAGGCTACATTTAAAATAATGTATAAAGTTGTCAAAATACTCTTTAGACTATTAAAAAACAAAGAGTTTTATTGTAATGAAATAGCTCCTTTAGGTTATAAGAAATGTACTTATAAATACTCTGTAGCAGAAAGAGAGTCATTATTAAATGACATTTATGAAGAAAGCAGATGCTGTTTAGAAGGTAATTTTTTAACAGATGAAACTGAAGAGACTTTTGTAAATAGACTCCTAAAAGAAAAGAGTATATTTTCATGTAGTGACATTCAAAAACAAGAGCTTAAAATAAGATACTTTTACAGACAACTTCAAGATAAAAATACTTTTTTATCTTTATTTTAATTTAAGGACTCAATAAATAACTAATAAAAAAAAATAAATAAATAAAAATAAATAAAAGTAGGCAAATAAATATATTTGTGTAAACCCTAAAAAAATAGGTGGCGTTAAATATATACAATAGAAATTACTTCTAATAGTAATTTATTCTGAAATCAACGTTTTTTTAGAGAGGTAAATACGCATAATGAGATAATGAATGAGAAAATTATCGTTTAATTATGCAAATAGATGGTAAATACAATAAAAAGGGCATTATTAATTATCTATAGTGCTTTTGTATATTACCCATATAGAAATATCCAAAGCTTTATGAGAGTACTGCTATACTTTAAAAAGAAAGATCATAATTCTTTATGACCTGTTTTAAAGCGAAAAAAGGAAAAAATAATGCCTCATACAATTTACATAAATATGTTTTTCTGTTGAAAAACAACAATAGAGGATAAACTAAAAAAAGTAATTAGGTAAGTTTATACAAAGAAGATTAAACTATATAAAAGTAATACATGCTTAATACCCATAAATCATGAGGTATAATTTTTTACATCTAAAAAAAAATCTATAAAAGAAAAAAATAATACAGCTAAGTAGTTGTTTTTAGAGGATAAATAAAGAAAGAGTAAAAAAAAGAATGAT
>JARHZF010000088.1 GCA_029258325.1 Anaerobiospirillum sp.
GATTATCAATATCTCTAACTCTTTTATCTGGGAATGTTAATACCAATTTCATATCACAAAAAATATCAAAAGTTTTAAAACCTTTTAAATCTTGCAACTGTTGTTTAATATCAGTATCAGTCATACATTCCCACATTCTCATTTTTGGACTTTTGATAAGTCTTTTAGCTCTCCTTGATAATGTCAAACGTTGATTCGCTGTCGGTGGCAAACTCATTCTTAAGTAAACCATTTTCATTAAAATAACTCTCCAATCGTTTATTTGCTTCTTGTTTAGCTAACTCCAATTCATAATCCATATAACTGTTAAAACCTAAATCCCCAGCTAAAATTATTCTATCAAAATAAATAGCAGGGGATCATTATTTATTCCTTTATATTAAAAGGAAGATTAAGTTTATCAACTACAAACTTTTGTTTTGCAGTTAAGTTTTTAGGTAAAAGAAAAATATCATTATGTTTGTAGCATTTAATGTCTGATAAAATAGCAAATACACTTTCTAATGTGTATTTATGCTTTGTATCTCTAAATTCAATTACCTTTTGAAGAAAGTACTTTCTAACAATCAAAGCAATAAATATTAAAAACATTTTGCCTCTAAGACTATCATCATTAGATACATACAAACGCTCATTTATAATATCGTTCTTTAACATATTAAAAGATTTTTCAACAATGTCTTTATCTTTGTATAAAACTAATAATTCTTTAGGACTTAAATCCTCATTATTGCTTATTAAAGCAAAAGCTCCAGACATTAATAAGTAATCTTTTATAGCATCATTATCTCTTTCAATCGAGATTATCTTTTTATCTTTTATATTGATTTTAAAGAACTTCTCATACTTTTTAAGTTCTTGTTTTGTAAGTTTATTTTTAGATTTAAGATAGTTTTCTTGCATCTCTATTTTGTCATTAAAATTTAAACTGTCAAACATATAACTTTGATTTGATACATAAAGAATTAGTCTATATGTCTTATCTGCAATATCAACAGAAGTCTCATGAAACAAGAATATATCATTATCATAGCTAAACTTATCACAAAGACCTAAAGGTGTTGATAAAAGCCAGTTTTTAATTACATTCTCTATATCTTTATGTCTTCTTTTAGGTGCCCCCATAATGAAATTTAAATTTAATGATTTTAGTTTATTTAACATGGTTTTATTTGCAAAACCACCATCCGTAATTAATGTTACTGTTTTAGATAAACCTAAATGTCTTGCTTTTAATATAATCTCTTTAAGATTACTATGATCATTTAAAGAACCATTATAGATACTGTAAAATAAAGGTATTTTACTTTCCATATCACAGAACATACCTAAATTGAGTTGATCTAAATCTTCTTTATCTCTGTTATAACCTCTTTCTATCATTGATAAATTTCTAGAGTAATTAGATATAGATGTAACATCATAACATGCTGTTTTGCTAGTATTATGATGTTGCATCCATGCAGATAAGAAATTAGCTATAGAAGATTCATCTATCTCTTTGTAAAGTTTAGATAGATGTTGTGAGGTCATGATAATATCAGAGAATATATAGTGATTTTCACAATAGTTCTCTATATTTGATAAACCAAAAGGCATACCAAGACAGAAGAATGATGTTACTTGAATAATCTTCCTTGCCATATCATAACCAAAAGACTCTTCTAAGATATCAATAAGACCAAGCTCTTTAACAAAATGAGAATAAGCAATACTATATCCCACCATTTGCTCTGCATTATCTTTAATATTTTTAGTTTTACAAGGTAAATCACCTTTATTAGGTCTTCCCCTTAGTCTTACTTTGCTATTAGTAGGACAAGGTATTCCTTTAAACTTTATGAAGTAGTTATCATTAGGTAGAAGAATCTCATTTCCATCTTCATCTAAAGATATTTTTCCAATACTATAACCATCATGTTTTAACTTCCCATTTTCTCTAAAAGATCTAATGCGAACATACAACATAACATGATTTTTATTTTTTTTACGATCGAATTTATGACCTTTATCAAAAGGCACAGGAATAGGATAATCAACGAAAATCATAGGCTTTTATAATTAATAATAAAAAATATTATTATATTATATGTTTTATAAATATGTATAACACTATTGTATTAAAATCCTTTATTTTTCAAATATTAAATAGTAAAAGTAGCATATATCTATTTACTTTTACTATATGATAGAATAATTTTAGCAGGGGATTTAGGTTAAAAATATCTACATCATTTAAAGCACGTGCTGAACCTTGTAAATTCTTTAACTTATTTAAAATTTCTTTATGAACATTGATAAAGAAATCAGAAAAAATATGTAAATTCTTTAAAAACTCTTTTTCATTCTTATATTCAAGGTTTTTAATGATGTTCATTAATTCCTTATCCTCTTTTAAATCAGAATTAATGTTTTCATCAATAAAAAATTCCATAGCTTGAATTAAAAAATAATTATCATTTAAACTGCAAATATCAATTAAACTTCTTAAGTTTATGTT
>JARHZF010000129.1 GCA_029258325.1 Anaerobiospirillum sp.
TCATAGAAGAGATAGAGTACTGCTCTCAAATCTATTGGATGGCAAAATGTGTAGGTGAGCCTATAGTTTTACCACCAGAGGAAATGACATTAATGGCAGAGAAGTTTAAGACCTATGGTCAAAGAAAGGCAAAAGATTAATTCTTAACATCTAATCTTAATATATTGAAATAACAAAGACCTAAGTGCTTATTTTTAAAAACTTAGGTCTTTTTTTATTGTGTTACTTTAAAAAATCTTAGAAAAATATAAAAGCTATGTAACACATGTAGTTTGGTAGAAACTTAGTCTAAATATACACATTTTTTACACTAAATTTAATAGTTTAAGACTTTAAAAAAAAAGCTCTTGTTAAAGTGCTTTATTTCTTATTAAGTTTTTGTGCTTTTATTGTTACAATAAAAGCAACTTTCTAAATATATGGCTTATAAGAAAAAAGATATGGTTTTACAAAATAGAGATTATGTAGAGGAGATTAAAAGTAAGTAAAACTACACATAAGTCTTAATTTCTTATTAAAAAAATAGCAAAGAACATATGTTATAAAATAGTTCTTTCTTGTGTAGAAACAATATAAATCTCATATAAACTCTAATTTTTATAAAAGTTCACTTAAATGCAAAATGCTATAAAGCAAATATCATTTAATGTGAACTTTTAATTTATTGACTCAAAAGCTATTTATCTAGCTTTTTTAAAAGTAAGTCAATCTTATTTTCAAGTTCATAAATCCTTTTTAAAAGCTCTTCATCATGTTGTTCTAAACTCTTCATTTGATCTTTATTTTCACTCTTTTCCTCTAAAGCTGCATCATTTACACCTTGTACAAGCACAGCTATAAAAAGATTTAAAACAACAAAGACGCTTATTAAGATAAATAGAACAAAAAACACAGTAGAGTGAGGATGAATTGCCTCTGTTTTACGAGCGAGATCAGACCAACCATCTAATGTAGTTAATTGAAAGAGGGTAAAAAGGGAGTCTGATAGTGAACTAAAGTATTCTGGTACTGTTTTTTGATATAAATTAGTACCAATAACAGCAAAGATATAGTAGATAATAGCAGTAAGAATAGTAAGCCAAAAAATATTAGTTACAGATATAATTAAGGCATTAACAATTACTTTTAAATTACTAGATAATGAAATTAATCTAAGTACACGAATAACTCTAAGTGATCTTAATATTGAGAACACACCTGAATTTGGGGCAAGTGAGATAGCTACAATAATAAAATCAAAGATAGACCATGGATCTTTAAAAAAAGATGATCTTTTTGCACCTATTCTTAAAATAATTTCAAGAGTAAATATGTAGATAGTAATCTTATCTAATAAGTTAATAATATCTCCATATTTACTCATTATAGATAAATTAGTAGCAAGACCTAATGTTATTGCATTAAATAAAATAAGAGCTACTATAAATTGTTGTACTCTCTTATGAAAAACAATATTACAAAAGTTCATCATAAAATTACTCTCTATTACCTGATGCAAAATTTGTTATATTAACATCAAGAACATCACGTTTTGGTTGAACAAGTGAGCTTTCATATTGACAAGTCCACTGTATATCTCTATTCATGCCATTTTCATCAATACTATCTATAGTATCACCTGATTGAATAGAGCATTTTGTATCAAAGAGATATTGGCAAAGATTGTAGGCATGATTTACTATTAGATTTATATCATAATCATGGAAGTGATATTGAACATCTGGCAAGAAAAGAGATGCCATGCCTATACTATCTATAATGTAGTCATCTTTATCTGATATTCTAAAAAAGCGTACATTTACACCAAATTTTATAAAGCGATGAGCATTATCAAATTTACATTCTTCAATTTGCTCTCTAATAAAAAGCTTACCTGAATTTGGAAAAAATACAGCAACACAGTCTTCATACATTTCTAAAAGAGCATCTAAAAAAGACATATTTAAATCAGGGCGTCTATTTATATCAGAGAGAGCACCACCTAACATATCAAATGCTACTACATTATATTTACATTGAGATAATATCTTTTCTTTTACATCCATAACATCACACATTTGAGATCTTATAAAATCAGATATTTTGTTTTCATTAAATTCAGATGGAGGTAGTATAGTTAAAGATACAGGAACTTCACTACTATCTTTAAATTTAGCTATATAATCTTTACAGACAAAAAGATGACCTTTTTTACTATCAAGGGAGTCTACATTTTTAATATGTTTTTCAAGTATAGAGAGGGCTTTTTGTTTATTAATTTCTTCTACTTTATCACGAAAAAGTAATTGATATAAAAAAGGACCACCAGCTGTTACTTTTTCACCTGTTAAATTTTGAGTAAAATTAGCCATAATTAAAACCTTGAACTTAAAAAAAAGATCAGTAAATAAACTGACCTTTTTTCATATTTAATAATAAAGACAAATATTAGATTTCTTTAGCAAATGCTATAGCACGACCAATATAGCTCTTTGGTGTTAGAGCTCTTAAATCAGCTTTAGCACTTTCTGGTATTTCTAATGTATCAATGAATTTTAACATTATTTCTTCATTAACTTCGTGACCACGAGTTAGTTCTTTTAATTTTTCATATGGATTTGCAATACCATAACGTCTCATAACTGTTTGATAAGGTTCTGCTAGAACTTCCCAGTTATTATTGAGCTCATCTAAGATATGGTTTTGATTTGCTTGTAATTTTGAAATACCCTTTAGAGTTGATTTCCAAGCAAGGATTGAGTAACCACAAGCTACACCTAAGTTTCTAAGTACAGTTGAGTCAGTTAAGTCACGTTGGAATCTTGATACAGGAAGTTTTGAGGCTAAATGATCAAATACAGCATTAGCAAGACCTAAATTACCCTCTGAGTTCTCAAAGTCAATAGGATTTACTTTATGTGGCATTGTAGATGAACCAATTTCACCTGCAATAGTCTTTTGAGTAAATACACCATATGATACATAACCCCAGATATCTCTATCAAAGTCCATAACAATGGTATTAAATCTCATTAAAGCATGGAATAGTTCTGCAATATAATCATGTGGCTCAATTTGAGTTGTATAAGGATTAAAGGTTAAACCTAAAGATTCTTCAAACTCTTTTGAGAATTTATACCAATCAATTTCAGGATATGCAGATAGGTGAGCATTATAGTTACCTACAGCACCATTAATCTTACCTAAAATTTCTACATTTTTAATTTGTTCTTTTTGACGACGTAGACGATATACAACATTAGCCATCTCTTTACCTAAGGTGGTAGGAGATGCAGGTTGACCATGAGTTCTTGCAAGAAGTGGAAGTTCTGCATAATCATGAGCAAGTTTAGTTATAGCATTAATAACTTCATCTACTAAAGGTAAAATAACTTCATCACGAGCTGTCTTTAACATTAAAGCATGAGAGTTGTTGTTAATATCCTCTGAAGTACAAGCAAAGTGAATAAATTCTTTTGCTTTTTGAATTTGAGCATTATCTTTAGTCTTATCTTTTAAGAAATACTCAACAGCTTTAACATCATGATTAGTTACTTTTTCTCTCTCTTTAATATCAAGAGCATCTTCTAAAGAGAAGTTTTCAATTATACTGTCAATAAATTCAATAGTCTCTTTAGAGAAAGGTTCTACTTCTTTTATTTCGCTTGTTTGTGCCAATTTCTTAAGCCAAGTTAGCTATACTTGCACTCTAAATTTCATAAGACCATATTCAGAGAAAATAGAACGTAGTTCCTCAACTTTTGACTCATATCTACCATCAAGTGGAGATATTGCTGATAATGATGATAAAATCATTTTATACCTCATTTATATATTTATTTGAAATTGTTGCTAGCAACAGCTCTGGCACATTCAATAATTGCCTTTCTTCTAAAGATTAGGTAGCGTCTACGCCCACCTACTTGTCTCCATAAAACTATAGCTCTAATTGCAGCTAGCAATAAAGCACGTATCATGGTTTGATTTTCTTCTACTCTAAGATATGACTCCTCGCCATAAATTATAAGTTTTGGGAAATTTGGAGATATTATAGATTGATAAATAGATGCAAATTCTTTTACTATATCTTTATCAACTATCTCATCTGCACTTGCATTTTCATAATTCTCTTTTAAAAATAGAATACGACCTCTTGCAATATCAATATCTGAACTTAATTTGTCAAAGTGTACAGTACTATTTTCAATATTATTTTCAAGCGTGATTAATTTAAAGGCAAGGGCTGTTATTTCTATAGCTTCTTCTGTTCTTTGATTTGTAGGTGTACCAAAAGAAGATAGAAGTTGTCTATAACCCATTAAAAGTGAGCCTTTATTATAAATATCATCACAAGTTTTTGGATTAGTTATGATTAAAGCACGGATAACAGGTGCTGTAGCTTGGGCATCTATATAGCCAGTTTTTGCTACTCTTTGAATTTGCATGCAGGCTTGAAATAAAGCTGCAAGTGCTAAAGTTTCATTTTCAATGTCTGCCATTTTTTATATTTCCTTTATAGCTTTATCAATAACAGCACCACCTAAACAAGCCTCTCCACTATAAAATACAACAGATTGACCTGGGGCTACAGATGATACATCATTATCAAAAATAACTTTTAATTTATTATCATCATGTCTATAAATGGTGCAAGGAACATCTGCTTGTCTATATCTTATTTTACAAGTACATTTTAAAGGTAGATCTGGAGTCTTTGTGATAAAAGTTTCATCAGATGCAATAAGACCTTTTGAAAATAAAGCTTTATGATCATGTCCTTGACAAATAATAAGTCTATTATTTTCTAAATCTTTATCTACAACATACCAAGGCTCGCCTGATGAATTTTGCATACCACCTATATGTAAACCTTTTCTTTGACCTATAGTTGCATACATAAGACCATCATGTGTACCTACAACTTTACCCTCTGTAGTTACAATTTCGCCTTTTTGTGATGGTAAATAATTTTCTAAAAATTGTTTAAATCTCTTTTCACCAATAAAGCAAATACCTGTTGAATCCTTTTTCTTAGCAGTAACAAGATCTAATCTTGTTGCAATTTCACGTACTTTAGGTTTTTCAATATCGCCAACAGGGAAAAGTACTTTATCAAGTACATTATTGCCAATAGCATGAAGAAAATAGCTTTGATCTTTATTTTCATCAAGCCCTCTCATCAAGTAAACATCATCTTGATTAAAAGAGCGTCTTGCATAGTGACCTGTTGCTATAAAATCTGCATGTAGATTGTTAAAAGCATAGTCAAGAAAAGCTTTAAATTTAATTTCTTTATTACATAAAATATCAGGATTTGGAGTACGACCTTTTTTATATTCATCTAAAAATATTTCAAAAACTCTATCCCAATACTCACTTGCAAAATTTATGGTTTTAAGTTCAATACCTAGTTTATCGCATACTTTTTGAGCATCTTCTCTATCTTTAGCTGCAGCACATACTGTATCTGTATCGTCTTCTTCCCAATTTTTCATAAACAAGGCAGTAACTTTAAGACCTTGTTCTTTAAGTAAAGCTGCAGATACAGAAGAATCTACACCACCTGAAATACCCAATACAACATGGGCACCTTTTAATTTATCATAAGGTATGTTTGCATCTAATAACATTTTATGGAGCTACCCTTTTTATTAAAGATAAAGGAAATGATATTCCTTCCATATAATCATTTAAGTTATAACCTACAAGACGTGTACGCCATGAGTCTTTACATGCTTTTATTTCATCAGCGTCAAGCCATTTTATCTCAAGAATATCACCATCTGGATCTGATGGTACTAATTTAGCAGGGATTTCTTTTGCTTTTGCTCTAAATAAAAATCTTAAAGTTGTAGCATTTTCGCGTGCATAATCATAAATACCAACTATATCTATAAGTTCAACATCAAGAGATGTTTCCTCTTTAGCCTCACGTACAGCTGCATCTAAAATATTTTCATTTTCATCAACATGACCTGCAGGAAAGCCTATAACTCTTTTACCAAACTCATCAAGTTCTTCTACTAAAAGAAATTTATTATCATGTTCAATAATTAAAGCTACAGTTGAGCTTGGTTTAAATCTAGTTGTCATTATACTCTCCTTTTTTTTATCTAATTTTACAGTAAATTTATTTTAAATGCATTTTTTGTGAGCAAATGATTAAAGTTAGGTTTATTAATGATAATATCAAAGAAAACTTATATTAGAAGTAGGAGTTTTATATGCAAAGTAAGGTTTCAATACCAAGTGGTCAAAAGATAACTGTAGATAAAGATAATAAGCTTATTGTACCTGACAATCCTATCATTCCATATATAAGAGGTGATGGTATAGGTGCTGATATTACCCCTGTTATGCTTGATGTTGTGAATAAGGCTATGGAAAAAGCCTATGGCGATAAGAAAAAAATTTCTTTTATGGAAATTTATGCAGGAGAGAGGGCTTTTGAACTTTATGGTGAGAATAATTATTTACCAGATGAGACTCTTGCCTTTATAAAAGATTATAGAGTAGCAATAAAAGGACCTTTAATGACACCTGTAGGTGGTGGCATGCGTTCTTTAAATGTAACATTGCGTCAAACTTTTGATCTTTATGTATGTTTAAGACCTGTACGCTATTTTCAAGGTGTACCATCACCTGTAAAGCATCCTGAGCTTACAGATACTGTTATTTTTAGAGAAAATACAGAGGATATATATTCTGGTATTGAGTATGAACCATCATCTATAGAAGCTCAAAAATTAATTAAGTTTTTACAAGATGAAATGGGTGTTAATAAGATAAAAAGTACAAAAGATGTAGGTATTGGTGTTAAGCCTATGTCAAAAAATGGCACAATGCGTCTTGTTCGTGCTGCTGTAAATTATGCTATTTTGCATAATAGAAAATCTATTACTATTGTGCATAAAGGCAATATTATGAAATATACAGAAGGTCAATTTAAAAATTGGGCTTTCTCTTTATTTAAAGATGAATTTAATGCAAAGTTAAATGACAAAAATCAGCTTGTTATTATAAATCCTAATAACAATAGTGAAATAATCTGTAAAGATGTTATAGCTGACGCATTTTTACAAAATATTTTATTGTATCCTAGTGATTATGATGTTGTATGTGCTATGAATTTAAATGGTGATTACATATCAGATGCTCTTGCTGCTATTGTAGGTGGTATAGGTATTGCACCAGGAGCTAATATTGGTGATGGTTATGCCATTTTTGAGGCAACACATGGAACTGCACCTTCTATTGCTAATAAAAATATAGCAAATCCAGGTTCTATTTTACTATCAGCAGTTATGATGCTTGAACATTTAGGATTTAATGAAGCATCATGTTTAATTGTAAATGCTATAGAAAAGGCTATCTTAAGTAAGAGAGTTACTAAAGATTTTTATGATCTTATGGAAGGTGCCTCTTTAGTATCTACAAAAGAATTTGGTGATATTGTTATATCCCTTTTATAAAAGTAACTATGTTTTAAAGGAAAACTTTATGAAAAAACTATCATTATTAGCTATAGCTTTAGCTGCAACTTTAGGTATTAGCTCTTGTGCACAAACAACAGCTACAGGTACATCAGGTGTAACACGTACACAAGTTTTACTAGTATCTGCAGAAGAGATGAATGCCCAAGCTGAAAAAGAGTATGCAAAGGTATTAAGTGATGCTAAAGCTCAACATGCTTTAAATACAAATGCAAAGCAAACAGCACGTGTTAAAGCTATTGCTAATAAATTAATAGCACAAGCTAAATTATTTAGACCAGATGCTAAAGATTGGAAGTGGGAAGTTAATGTTATAAACTCAAAAGAAGTTAACGCATGGTGTATGCCAGGTGGTAAGATTGCAGTTTATACAGGTATTTTAAATAGCTTAAATCTAAATGATGATGAAGTAGCTGTTGTATTAGGTCACGAAATTGCTCACGCATTACGTGAACACAGCCGTGAACAAGCATCACAAGAAGTAGCAAAACAAGGTGCTCTTCAAGTTGCATCATTATTTGGTGTTAAAGATTCAAACTTAGCTATAGCTGATAAGTTATCAACTATAGGTGTAATGCTACCATTTTCACGTACACATGAAACAGAGTCAGATGAAATTGGTTTAGAGCTTGCTTATAAGGCTGGCTTTAATATTGATAAAGGTATCTTAATTTGGGATAAGATGAAGAAATTAAGTGGTTCACAACCAGGTCTTCTTGATTCTTTATTAAGTACTCACCCATCAGATGACTCACGTCTTGAAAACTTAAAAGCTTTAGCTGAAAAGTTAAAGACTGAAGGTTCTTCATTAAAATAATTAAATAGAAATTAAAAAAAGAAGGTGCTTTAGTGGCACCTTTTTTATTAAAGACTTCTAAAATTTAAATTGTAAAGCCATTTGTTTTGAGCTTTACTATAGAATATCTTTTTACCATTTTCTTCTTGTACATTTGCATTATAAGTAAGCTTAAAGTTAATAGTTCTTATTATATATTTACCATTTTCTTGTTCTTTAGTTACTACAATATCACTTATTTGAATATTATCTTTACATTTTATGTCACTATTACATATAGATGTTAGAGCATCATCTAATATAGCATCTGACATAGTATTAGAACTTTCTTCTTTATTGCAAGAACTTAAAATTAAAATAAATGGGATAAGTAGTAAGGATAGATAGTTTTTCATAGTATTTTTTAAATGTAAAAAACCCACAATTTCTATCTTGTGGGTTTTTATTATTGTATATTAGCGTGCTCTAAATGTAATACGACCTTTAGTTAAATCATAAGGTGTAATTTGCACGGTAACTTTATCGCCTGTTAAAATACGAATGTAGTTTTTACGCATTTTACCTGAAATATGAGCCATTACAACGTGACCGTTTTCAAGCTCTACTTTAAAAGTTGTGTTTGGTAATGTTTCTAAAACAGTACCTTGCATTTCAATGCTTTCTTCTTTAGCCATAAATATTATTAATCTAATCCACTGTGTGGTTGTTATAAAGATTGCACAATTATATACAAAAAAACATTACTTTTCTATAAAAGCTATTATAAAAGTAATACTTTTTGTTGATATTGCATAATTAAAGAGCCTTTAAAGCTAAGATTTTGTGAGTTTTGTTATTTTAATTATTTAAAAATATATTTATAATTAAAAAGTTAAACAAAGTTTTAAGTTTAACCAAAATATCTTTTATCTATGCTTTTTAAGTTTAGATAAAAAATATAAATATTTTAATGATAGATAAAGATAATTAAATATAATCTAATCTATCTAAAAAGTTCTTTTAGAACTATGTTATAGCGGCTTTGTGTTCACGCCGATACGTGTGATTTTTTATGCGTATTAGATGATGAAATATGCAAAACTTTGCAAGACATCAAAAAGCTCACAATATAATCTTTGATTTTAAGTGAGTAGTTCACTTTATATAAATGAATGATAATTCGTATTATATAAATGTAGTTTTATATACCTAATATGTTATCTTTAGATATATAAATCTTTATCTTATTATCAAGGTTTATAGACAAAACTTATAAAAGAAAACAACCTTGAAGCGTAAAATTCTTTTTAATAAGTTTTTAACTTTTAAAAAGATCTAACTTATAAGTTAGGTAGTATGTTTTTATATTGTATTTATAAGCATTGGAGGACTCTAAATGGCATTGCGTAAAGCTGTTATTACTGGTTTTGGTATTGTATCCAGTATTGGCGTAGGTAAAGCTGCCGTTTTGGACTCATTGAAAAATGGTCGTTCTGGAATAAAAAGAGACGAAGAGTTTGCTCAAATGGGCATGAAATCTCAAGTGTCAGGTCTTGTTGATATTGATTTAAAAGAACATATTGATAGACGTGCTTTTCGTTTCATGGGTGAGGCTGCAGCTTACTCTTATATAGCAATGAAAGAGGCTATTGAACATGCTGGCCTTACAGAAGATCAAGTTTCTAATGTAAGAACAGGTCTTATTGTAGGTTCAGGTGGTGGTTCAACTAAGTCAACTGTATCATCTGCAGATATTTTACGTGATAAAGGTGTCAAGAAAATTGGACCTTATGCAGTAACAAAGACAATGAGCTCTACAACCTCAGCATGTCTTGCTACTCCTTTTAAAATTAAAGGTGTATCCTTCTCTGTAAGTTCAGCTTGTGCTACATCAGCTCACTGTATTCAAGTTGCATGTGATGAAATAGCTTTAGGTCGTCACGACATTATCTTTGCAGGTGGTGGTGAGGCTGCAGATTGGACTATTGCAAGCTTATTTGATGCTATGGGTACCTTATCTCACTCATATAATGATTGTCCTGAAAAAGCATCTCGTGCCTATGATGCAAACCGTGATGGTTTTGTAATTGGTGCAGGTGGTGGCATTATAGTTATTGAGGAAGAAGAACACGCTAAAGCTCGTGGAGCTAATATTATTGCTTATGTTGATGGTTATGGTGCAACCTCAGATGGTGATGATATGGTAGCCCCATCAGGTGAGGGTGCTATGCGTTGTATGCAACAAGCTCTTGCTTCATGTTCATCTGATGTAAAGATCGATTACATAAATGCTCATGGTACATCAACAGTTGTTGGTGATACAAAAGAACTTGAAGCTATTAAAAATGTATTTGGTGATAATGTTCCTCCTATTTCATCAACTAAGTCAATGACAGGTCACGCCTTAGGTGCAGCTGGTGTAAATGAAGCTATTTACTCACTTCTTATGATGCAAAATGACTTTATAGCTCCATCAATTAATGTTGATACATTAGATGAAAAGGCACAAGGCTTTGATATTGTAACTAAAACACGTGAAGCTAAGCTTAATACTATACTTTCAAATAGCTTTGGCTTTGGTGGTACTAATGCTTCTTTAATATTTAGAAAATATAATGTCTAAAATTAGTAAGAAACAAAGATTAGATAAGTGCATTTCTCATGCTTTCTCCTTAAGTAGAAATGCAAGTTTTGCACTTATAAAACAAGGTAGGGTTTTAGTAGATAATGTTGTTATAACTGACCCTACCTTTAAAGTCTCTACAGAATCTAATTTAAGTTTAGATGATTTTGATGTAAGCTTTGATGATGCTTTTAAAAAGCGTGTCTTTATGCTTAATAAACCTCGTGATTTTATCTGTGCAGATAGAGATAAGAACCATCGCATTGTAATTGATTTATTTTCTGAAAATAAAAAAGAAGATTTACATTGTGCAGGTCGTCTTGATATAGATACAACAGGTCTTTTAATTGTAACAGATGATGGTAATTTAATTCATGAGATAACATCACCTAAAAAAGATATTTTAAAGACCTATATTGCTGTTGTAGATAAAGATATACCAGAAAGTGCTATCTTAAAATTTAAAAATGGCATTAAACATCCTGATGAGAAAAAAAGATATAAAAGTGCAACTTTAAATATTTTATCTAATAGATGTGCTGAAGTTATAGTATCTGAAGGTAGGTTTCATGAGGTTAAACGTCTTTTTGAGGTAATAAATATCAATGTTCTTGAACTTACACGTACTAAGATAGGTAGTTTAGAACTTGATGAAAATTTAGAAGAAGGTGAATATAGAGAACTTTCTTTAGAGGAAATTGACCTTATTTTTAGTTAAAGGATGTGTATATGAGTGAATGTCATAAAATAGTTGTTTTAGATGCTATTTCAATTCCAGAGGAGTTTGCTTTCCCAAAACCTGCATTTGCATGCGATATGGTTTTTTATAAAACAACTTCTTATGAAGAAATTGTAGATAGATGTAAGGATGCCTTTATTATTGCAACTAATAAATGCAAACTTGATAAAAATATATTAGATAAATTACCAAAAGTAAAACTTATTTGTGAACTTGCAACAGGCTATAACAATATTGATATAGACTATTGTAAAGAAAAAGGTATTGCTGTTACTAATATTCAAGGCTATTCTACAAATTCTGTAGCTGAACATGCTATTGCTATGATGTTAACTCTAGCACGTTCTTTTATGAAGACACGTGATGCTATGAAAGATGGTGTGTGGGTTAATGCTCCATCTTTTTGTTTAATGCCAGGTGGCTCCATATCAGATCTTAATAATAAAACTTTAACTATTATAGGTAATGGTGCTATTGGTAAACGTATAGCAGAAATTGCTAAAGTTTTTAATATGAAGGTATTAAAAGCAGAGCATAGAGGCGTTAGCAATGTACGTGAGGGCTATACTGAATTTACTCATGCACTAAAAGAAGCTGATTTTATCTCATGTAATTGTCCTTTAAATGAAAAAACTTTAAATTTAATTACAAAAGATGAAATTGCTCTTATGAAAAAGAGTGTTATTATCATAAACAATGCTCGTGGTGGTGTTGTAAATGAAAATGATTTAGTAAATGCTCTTTTAAATGAAGATATTTATGGTGCAGCATCTGATGTAGCATCTATTGAGCCTCTTCCTCAAGATCATGTCTTTACTAAAGTATTAAAACACGATAGATTTTTACTTACACCTCATCAAGCTTGGATGTCTTATGATTGCCTTACAGAATTATTGAGACAATTTAAAGAAAATATGGATGATTTTGTTTTAGGTAAATCTACACGTCGTATAGTTTAAAATTAAAAATAAGCTCTATGTAAAAGTAGAGCTTTTTTTATGGGGTTTTTATGTTACTTGAAATTTGTAGTGATAGTCTTTTATCTATTGAAAATGCTATACAAGGTGGAGCTCATAGAGTTGAGCTTTGTCAAGCTTTATGTGAAGGTGGTATAACTCCATCTTTTGCTCTTATAAAAAGAGCACGTGATCTATGTAAGGATATCAAATTAAATGTCATGATAAGAGCACGAGGTGGTTCTTTTTATTATGATGAAAGTGAAATTGAGACTATGCTTTTAGATATAAAAGAGTGTGTAAAAATAGGAGTAGATGGTCTTGTTTTTGGTGCTTTAGATGAAAATGGTTTAATTTGTAAAAAGGTAAATAAGATTTTACTTAGTGAAACACAAAATATACCTTGTACTTTTCATAGAGCTTTTGATGTAGTGCAAAATAAATTTGATGCTCTTTTTGATGTTATAGATTTAGGTTTTGCTCGTATTTTAACTTCAGGTTTTGAGAAAACAGCTATAGAGGGTGCTTATAATCTTAAATTACTTAAAGATATGGCTAAAGATAAGATAATTATCATGGCAGGTAGTGGTATTAATGAAAATAATATTGCAGATCTTTATAAAGCAACACATATAAATGAATTTCATGGTAGTTTTTCATCTATAGTGTCAGACATGTCCATATATAAACAAGAGAAGATTTCATTTAGTGCAAGTAATTTTAATGATTATGAAAAAAAAGTAAGTTCATATTTAAAAATAAAAAAAGCTTTAGATAATTTAAATCTTTGCTTGTAGAAATAAGAAAATAATCTTAAAGTATAAATATATATATTTTATATTTTATTCTACCATGGTAGGATATATAGAAGTAATTAGCATAGTTAAATAAAAAGGAGACTAATATATGAAATCTATAGATATTACCTCTAGTGATTTTAAATATTTAATTGAAGAGGATTGTTTGTTTATAGATAAAAGTTTATTTATTGAAAATGTTTTAGATGACAAAAATAAAATAAAACTTTTTTTAAGACCACGCCGTTTTGGTAAGAGCTTAAATCTATCTATGCTTAAGTATTTCTTTGATATAAAAGGTGCTACTGAAAATAAAGAATTATTTAAAGGTTTAAAGATAGAACAGTCTCCATACTTTAGTGAGCAAGGTAAATATCCTGTTATTTATCTAGATATGAAAGATTTAGGTAGTTCTTATGAAGACTTA
>JARHZF010000053.1 GCA_029258325.1 Anaerobiospirillum sp.
TTCATATTGTGGATCTAATTGTGAAATATCATCTATATCTGATATATGTAAACGCTCCTCTCCATATTCATCCTCAAGTTGTTGTAAAACCATTTTGTCATGATTCTTTTTAATGTTTTCAGCACGTTTTGTAGCATCAGGTTCAAGTACAAACATAAAAAACTCCTTAAAAAAAATAGTTTACTTTATTTATTTATAGAATAAAAAGTAAATAAATACAAATATTTTTTATAAAATTTTTCTAAAACATTAAAAAATATTATATAAATGTATTTATTACATTTATATAATGGCATATTTAATATTAAAACAATACCTTAATATAAATTGGATATATAATTATAATAAATTTAATTTTAGAATTTTTATAATTTTTTTTTGCAAAGTCTAAACAAATTTTGCTCATTTAAAATAAAGTATTTCTTAAAAAGAGTGTAAGCTCTCTTTTTTGTATAAAGTTTTAAGCTTTTTAATTTTAAGAGTGTTATTATTAAATCTCATATTCATTGTTTTCATTTTAACTATAGATTTTTATAGTTTTTTTTAAGAGATAAATATCATGAGCATTATAGACAAAGATAATAAAGAAAAGCGTCTTCGTATCGCTATTCAAAAATCAGGTCGTTTAACTGATTATACTGAAAAATTATTTAAAAATTGTGGTATTAAATTTAATGAAAATCGTGATCATCTTCTTGCTCATGCTGAAAATCTTCCTATAGATATACTTCGTGTTCGTGACGATGATATTCCAGGTCTTGTAATGGATCATGTAGTTGATCTTGGTATTGTTGGTGAGAATGTACTTGAAGAGACCACAATGCAAAGACAATCTGACAATTTACCTACTGCATATAAGAGATTAATGCAGTTAAATTATGGTGATTGTAGATTATCTATAGCAGTACCAAATGAAATGGAATATGAAGGATTACATAGTCTTCAAGGCTTTAAAATTGCAACTACCTATCCTCATTTATTAAGACGTAAACTAAAAGAACATAATGTTAATTTTAAGTCAGTCTTATTAACAGGTTCTGTAGAAGTTGCACCACGTGCAGGTCTTGCTGATGCTATTTGTGATTTAGTATGTACAGGTGCAACCTTACATGCAAATGGTTTAAAAGAAGTAGAAACAATATATACATCAAAGGCTGTTTTAATCTGTCGTGATGAAGAGCTTTATCCTGAAAAACAAGCAATAGCTGATTTAATTATTCCAAGAATTAAAGGTGTAATGGCAGCTAAAGAGTCAAAGTATATTATGATGAATGCACCTAAGGATAAATTATCTGAAATTAAAGCTATTTTACCTGGTGCTGAAAATCCATCTATTATTGAGCTTGAAGGTTCTCAAGATAGAGTTGCCTTACACGTTGTATCTCGTGAAAAACTCTTTTGGGAGACTATGGAAAAATTAAAATCCCTAGGAGCCACTTCAATTCTTGTTGTACCAATTGAAAAAATGCTAGATTAAAGGTTTTTATATGAGTGCTTATAAAACATATATATGGGATGATTTAGATGTTAAATCTAAAAAAGAAGCTTTAAAACGTCCTGCATTTGAAAGTGCTAATGATATATTTAAAATTTGTAAAGAAATTGTAGATACTATTAAAGAAAAAGGTGATAGTGCTTTAATATCTTATGTACAAAAATTAGATAAATTTGATAGTGATGTTTTGCGTGTTGATGAAAATCTTATAAATACAGCAAAAGATAGAATTGATAGTTCTTTAAAGATGGCTATTGATGAAGCTTTTATTAATATTTATAACTTTCATAAAGCTCAAGATTGTACACATGTACATATGGAGACTACAAAAGGTATTACTTGCATGACTAAAACTCATGCTATTGAAAGTGTAGGTCTTTATGTACCAGGAGGCTCTGCTCCTTTAGTATCAACAGCACTAATGCTCTCTATTCCAGCTCTTATAGCAGGATGCAAGAAGATTATTCTAGCCTCCCCACCACCTATTAATGATGCTATTTTATATGCAGCCTCAAAGGCTAATATTAAAGATATTTATAATATGGGTGGTGCTCATGCTATTGCTGCTATGGCTTATGGCACAGAAAGCGTACCTAAGGTTTTAAAGATATTTGGTCCTGGTAATCAATTTGTTACTATGGCAAAGAAAATTGTATCAGATGATGCAAATGGTGCAGCTATTGATATGCCAGCAGGACCATCTGAGGTTTTAGTTATAGCTGATAAAAATGCAAATGCATCCTTTATTGCCTCTGATTTATTATCACAAGCAGAACATGGTCCTGATTCACAAGTAATCTTAGTTAGTGATAGTAATACTTTAATTGAGAATGTAAAAGTTGAACTTGATAAACAATTAAAAGTATTACCTCGTGCTGATATTGCTAAAAAAGCCCTCTCTCATTCAGCTTTAATCTTATGCAAGGATATTGCTACATGCATAGAAATTTCAAATACCTATGCACCAGAGCACTTAATTGTACATACAGATAATGCTCATGAGATTGAAGATAAACTTTTAAATGCAGGTTCAATTTTCCTTGGTGCTCTAACTCCAGAATCTTTAGGTGATTATGCATCAGGCACAAATCATACTCTACCTACCTATGGTTATGCTAAAACCTATAGTGCTTTAGGTACAGATGATTATAGACGCCGTTATACAGTGTCTTATGCAAATGAAATTGGTATTAAAAATATTGCAAAAACAGTAATGACCTTAGCTAATGCAGAAGGTCTTTTTGCTCATAAAAATGCAATTGATATAAGATATAAGTCATTAAAATAAGGATTAACTATGGCAAATATTAATGAAATTACATGTCAACATTTAAGAGATTTAGTTCCATATCAATCAGCAAGACGTATAGGTGGTCATGGTCATTCTTTTTTAAATGCAAATGAATCTCCAAAGTCTGAGTTATATATGTTTAACTCAACTACATTAAATCGTTATCCAGATTGTCAACCTTTTGATATCCTTCATCTTTATGCAGATTATGTTGGTAATGGTTTAAGACCTGATAATGTTTTAGTATCACGTGGTTCTGATGAGGCTATAGGTCTTATTATTCGTGCATTTTGTGAGGTTAATGAAGGTATTGTTATAGCCCCTCCTACCTATGGCATGTATGAAATTGCAGCTAAAACAAATAGAGCTAATGTTTATTATGCAAAGCGTGATAATAACTTTGTCTTACATAAAGAAGCTCTTGAAAGTGCTATAAAAGAAGCTCCATTTAAAGTAAAAGCTGTGTTTATAGATTCACCTTGTAATCCACTTGGCTCTATATTCTCACGTGATGATGTTGAATATCTTCTTAAAAATAATGAAGATGTACTTTTTGTTATAGATGAAGCTTATATTGAATTTTGCAGAGAAAATTCAGTTACAAGCCTTTTAGCTAAATACAATAATTTAATTGTACTTAGAACTTTATCAAAAGCTTTTGCTCTTGCAGGTATACGTTGCGGTTTTACCCTTGCCTCTAAAGAAATTATTCAAGTTTTATTAAAGGTTATAGATCCATATCCAATACCTGATCCTGTAGCTCAAATAGCAAGACAAGCTTTAGCTCGTGGTGGTATTTCTATGATGGAAGATCGCGTAGCTTTAGCTATAAAACGTCGTAATATCTTAAAAGATGCACTTTTAAAACTATCTTTTGTTAAAAAAATCTTTGATGATACAGCAAACTATCTTTTAGTTGAATTTGAAGATGGTCCTTTTATTTTTGAAAGTTTAAAACAAAAAGGCATTATTTTAAGATCTTTTGCAAAAGTAGAGGGGCTTTCTAATGCTATACGTATTACTATAGGTAATGATGAAGAATTAGATGAGCTTATGCGTTCTCTTGTAGCTTTAGACAAATAATTTATATTAAAGGAGATATAGCCTGATTTATGTCAGGCTATTTTAATTTTATGACAAAGTATTTATTTATTGACCGCGATGGCACCTTAGTTAAAGAGCCATATGATTATCAAGTAGATGCTCTTTGCAAAATAAGCTTTTGTGAATATGTCTTTCCTGCTCTTTTAGCTCTAAAAGATGAGGGCTATAAATTTATTATGGTCTCAAATCAAGATGGTTTAGGTACAGATTCTTTTCCTCTTAATACATTTACAGAAAGTCATGAATTTATAGTAGATGCCTTTGAATCTCAAGGCATAATCTTTGATGAAATTTTAATTTGTCCTCATAAAGAGAGTGATAATTGTGATTGTCGTAAGCCAAAGCTTGGTATGGTTATGGCTTATATGCGTGATCTAAGTTGGGATAGAGAAAATTCTTATTTTATAGGAGATAGAGAGACTGATATGCTCATGGCAAAGTCTATGGGTATTAAAGGTCTTAGACTTTCTGATAACTATACTTGGCTTAATATATTACATGATATAAAGACAAAAGATAGAGAAGCTTTAGTTACACGTGAAACTAAAGAGACTAAGATTAAAATCTATGTAAATTTAGATAAAAAAGATAAGAGCATAATAAGTACAAAAATTGGCTTTTTTGATCATATGCTCGATCAAATTGCAACACATGCAGGTATCTATATGAATGTAGATGTTGTAGGTGATCTACATATAGATGCTCATCATACTATTGAAGATACAGCTTTAGTTTTAGGTAGTGCTATTAAAAAAGCTTTAGGTGATAAAAAAGGTATAGCACGCTTTGGCTTTGTTCTACCTATGGATGAAGTATATGCTAGTGTATTTGCAAGCAATATAGCAGATAGTTCATCAAATGATACTACACTTGTATCTTTAGATATATCAGGCAGACCCTATTGTAAATTAGATTTAGATGCCATCTTTACTCAAGATATGATAGGAGACTATCCAGTGCATCTTACCGAGCATTTCTTTCAATCTCTTGCAACAACATTAGGTCTTACTTTAAATATGTAAGTAACTAATGGTAATTGCCATCATCAAGTAGAAGCTTTATTTAAAGCTTTTGGACGTGCTATGCGTCAGGCATTAACTATTGAGTCACAAGAGTTACCATCCTCAAAAGGAAGTTTATAAATGAAAGTTGCAATTATTGATACAAATTGTGCTAATTTGCAATCTGTTTGTAATGCAATATCACGTATTGATGATGTTACTTATTTTGTAAGTAATGATATAAAAGAGCTTAATAGTGCAGACAAACTTATCTTGCCAGGTGTTGGTACAGCATCACATGTAATGCAAGGTGTTATGCAATACGATCTTAGAGATTTTATTTTAAATACAAAAAAAGATCTCTTAGGTATATGTCTTGGTATGCAAATATTAGGAGCTAAATCTTATGAAGTTCCAAAAGATAGTGCTGTAGATTTTGTTGAAACTTTAAATATAGTAGATGCTGATGTTAAAAAGCTTGAAGTTTTAAATGAAACACTACCTCATATGGGGTGGAATAGTATAAAAGTAAATGCACACCCTATTTTTAAAGATATAGAGGATAATTCTTACTTTTACTTTGTTCACTCATATGCTATGGGACTTTGTGCTAATACTATAGCTACATGTAACTATCATAAAGACTTTAGTGCAGCTATTTGCAAAGATAATTTTGTAGGTGTGCAATTTCACCCTGAAAAGTCAGGAGCTTTAGGACATAAGTTACTTTGTAATTTTGTGTTTATGTAAAGGATAAAAATATGATAATTCCAGCTATAGATTTAAGTTTAGGTCGTGTTGTAAGACTTAAACAAGGTGATTTTAATCAAAAAAGTGTCTTTAATTTTGATCCTGTAAAAAGAGTATTAGAAGCTGCAAATAGTGGTGCAAAGCTTTGTCATATTGTTGATTTAGATGGAGCTAAAGATAAGACAAAAAGACAAAGAGCATGTATTGAAAGAATAGTAAAAGCATCCCCTATACCTATTCAAACAGGTGGTGGTATACGTTCATACTCTGATGTAAAAAATCTTTTAGATTTAGGTGTAAGTCGTGTTGTTATAGGTTCTGCTGCTGTATCACATCGTGAGCTTGTACGTGGTTGGATTAAAAGATTTGGTAGTGACAAAATAACTTTAGCCTTTGATGTACGTGTACAAGATGGTAGAGCCTATGTTGCAACACATGGTTGGCTTAAAACCTCAAATATTACTATTGAAAGTCTTATAAATTCCTATATGTCTGTTAATTTAAAACATATTTTAGTTACAGATATTGCAAAAGATGGCATGATGCAGGGGGCTAATTATAATTTATATAAGAGCCTAACTAAAACCTATCCTTTTCTTGATATCATCGCATCAGGTGGTATTTCATCTCTTGAGGATATCAAAGAGGTTAAAAGAGCTCATGCTACATCTGTTGTTTTAGGTCGCTCCTTACTTGAGGGTAAATTTACAGTAAAAGAGGCTATTAAATGCTTTCAAAACGCATAATACCTTGTCTTGATGTAAAAAATGGTCAAGTTGTAAAAGGTGTACAATTTAAAAATCATGAAATTGTAGGTTCTATTGTTGATCTTGCAAAAAGATATGCAGATGAGGGTGCTGATGAATTAGTTTTCTATGATATATCAGCATCAGCAGATGGTAATCGTGTTGATAAATCATGGGTTTATAAAGTTGCTTCTGTTATTAATATTCCATTTTGTGTAGCAGGTGGTATAAAAACAGAAGAAGATGCTCATGAAATTTTATCTTATGGTGCTGATAAAATATCTATAAACTCACCTGCACTAAACGATCCTTCTTTAATTACAAGACTTTCTAATAGATTTGGTGTGCAATGTGTTGTTGTAGGCATTGATAGTTATTTTGATGTAAACTTAAATACCTATCTTGTAAAGAAATATACAGGTAATGAGAGCAAAACTGAAACAACAACTTTTACTACACAAGAGTGGATAGTAGAGGCTCAAAAGCGAGGAGCAGGTGAAATTGTCCTTAATATGATGAATCAAGATGGCATGAAAAATGGCTATGATTTAGAGCAATTAAAGATAATGCGTTCTCTTTGTCATGTACCTCTTATTGCATCAGGTGGTGCAGGTGAAATGGTGCATTTTTATGATGCTTTTAATACATGTAATGTAGATGGAGCATTAGCTGCATCTGTATTTCATAAAAAAATTATAAACATAGAAGATTTAAAAAACTATCTAAAAGAAAAGGGGGTTATAATCCGTGCGTGAATATTGTCATGGCTTTAAATATCTAAGTGATATTGATTGGGATAAGGGTAATGGTTTAGTGCCTGCTATTGTGCAAGATGCTCAAACAGGTCAGGTGCTAATGCTTGGTTATATGTCAAAAGATTCACTTGATGAGACTTTAAAATCAAAGAAAGTTACTTTCTTCTCACGTGAACGCCAAAAGTTATGGACTAAAGGTGAGGAAAGTGGTCATTTTTTACATGTACGTGCAGTAACTGTTGATTGTGATAATGATGCACTTTTAGTTCTAGCAAGACCTGAAGGTCCTACTTGTCATAAAGGCACACAAAGTTGCTTTAATGAGTCACCACTTCCTGATGCAACAGCTCGTTATAGAGCAAAACTTGCAGGTGAAATAAAATGACAGATAAAGCTTTAACTGCAGAAAATGATTCAATAACAACTAATATAGGTCTTGAGACTGAAACAGTTGTTATATTCTCTTTGCTAGCTTTATTTGCTCTAGCACTTGATATCTATGCTCATAGAGGCGAAAAACCTATAGCTCTTAAAAGTGCTATAGGTTGGACCTTATTTTGGATCTGTATCTCTATGGGTTTTGCCGTCTTTTTAAATTTCCACTTTAATTTTGAAGTGGCATCACTTTTCCTTGCAGGTTATTTATTTGAGCAAGCTTTATCTGTAGATAATCTTTTTGTGATGATGGCAATCTTTGCGTGGTTTAAGATACCAGAAAATTATTGTCATAGAGTTTTATATTGGGGCGTTTTAGGTGCTATTTTCTTTAGATTAATCTTCGTAGTTATTGGTTCATCTTTATTTGCTTTAGGTCCTATGGTAGAACTTGTTTTTGCAATAGTTGTTGCAATATCAGGTTTTATGATGCTTAAAAAGCATGATGATGCAGATGAAAACGCAGATTACTCATCACACTTTGCCTATAAGGCTGTGAAATTAATATTCCCTGTTTTCCCTCGTTTAGTAGGTCATAACTTCTTTATAAGTAAACAAGAAGTAGATAAAGAACTTGAAAAAGAGGAAAACAAAGATATTAAATTACATAGAGTAGGCAAATACTTTGCTACACCACTTTTCTTATGTCTTGTAATTATTGAGACTACAGATGTGATGTTTGCTTTTGACTCAGTACCTGCTGTTATTGCAGTAAGTCGTGAACCTTTAATTGTATATTCAGCTATGATATTTGCAGTTTTAGGTCTACGTTCTATGTACTTTGTTTTAGATGCTATGCGTCAATACCTAATTCACTTAGAAAAAGCTGTTACTGTCTTACTATTCTTTATAGCATTTAAACTTGCTGCATCTGCAAGTTTACACCTATTTGGTTTTGGTTTAGATATAAGTGTATACACATCACTTTTAGTAATTGCAATAATATTAGCTCTTGGTATTGTAGCAAGCTTTATCTTCCCAAATAAAAAAGAAGAAAAGAAAGAAGTTTAAAATCTAAAAAGAATGTAACTTAAATAAAGAAGTTACATTCTTTATTATCTATAATCTTATCTAAACATCTCTTTAAAAAAACATCTGTATTTTTAAGGCACATAAGATAATATTTTAATGTGTCAAAAAAATCATCTAAGATAACTTCTACCCCTTGCTCTTGCATTATATCTTCAATTAATTTATTGATTTTTACTAGCTCCTTATCACTAGCAAAGACATTACTTAAAATATAATAGCGTTCTATACTAGATCTTGTTATTACATCTAAGCTCTCCTTTAACATTGTATATGTAGGTGCTATATTAAATTTAATATCTATTGCCTCATACATACTATCATCTTTATTAAAAAGAGCTAAAGAAAAAGCATTATTACTATAACACTTATTAAGGCATGAGTTTAAAGAAGATAATCTTTTATCTTTAAATCTTGTAACTTCTTCTATAAAGCACTCATAAATACTATGCATAGCAATTATAGGTAAAAAATAGCTATTTTTACTATCATAATAACAATGCTTTTTTAATAAATTTATTATCTCATCTATAGAAAAAGCATAAGAACTATTAATAGAAGTAACAAAGTCTTGCATGTTTTGAGTCAAAGTTTTCCTCTTTCTTATTTAAAATCAAAAATAACTATATAAAAATACTAATAAAGTTAAGTAAATTAATACAATTTTATTGGCATAATATGTGCAAAGTAAGCTATAGACAATTTTTTTACATACTTTTATCTAAAAGTATTTTTTTTCTTAAATTTTAAAATTAAAAGCTATTATTAGTGTTTACCATAATAATAGCTTTTTCTTTATATATTAGTACTTATCTTTATAATAGTATCTGTTATTAAATCCTCTGCCTTTTTGTAAAAAGCATCTAAAGATAAAGCATAATAAGCTCTTTTTATTGCTTGATATCCTTGTCTAAATGGCTCTTGGCACACTACAAATTTTAAAATATTAGATTTAAGTAAAGGTGGTGTATTATCTAAAATATCATAGGCTGTAACTATAATATCTTGCCTATTTTTGTGAATTAAACTTTCACAAACACCATAAGTTCCTGCACTTGCTATATAAATGCAATTTATATGAGGATATTTATCTAAAGCTTTTTTTGTAACTATTTTAGCCATCTCATCAGAATCTTGTGACTCTACTACATCTACTATCTTATAATCTATATTAGACTTTCTAAGCTCACTATTAAAACCCTCTATTCTTTTTGTATGACCAAACATATAACGTGAACCATTTACAATTAAAATATTTAACTTATCCTCTTTATTTAATAAAGATAGCATCTTAGCTGATGTAGCTCCATTTTGTAGATAATTAGGTCCTACATAACAATATCTTTTTGCCCTCTCAACATCTGTATTTACTAAAATAATAACTTTTTTATCATCATATAAATTATTTATCTTTTTAGTAATTAAATCAGTATTAAGTGTAGCCAAACAAAAAGCCCTACATTCATTTTTAATAAGATAATCAATAGCATTTAAGTGCACAGTCTCCTCATAACCATCTACCTCTTTTAAGACTAATTCAATACCAAAATGCTTATACTCTCTTAAAGCTTCTTGCATACCATCTACAAGTAAATCAAAAAAAGCATTATTAAGAGATGGTAATAATACACCTATCTTCATATTAGGATTTTTAGATATTACTTTGTGTGCATTATTAGGTATATATCCTAAATCTTTTGCTATTTTCTTTATCTTATTTTTTATATCTTCACTAACATGCCCTCTCTCATGTAGTACGCGATCTACAGTACCACGTGACACATTAGCTGCATCTGCTATTTGTTGCATAGTTACTTTCATAACATAATCCAAACATAATAAAAAAGAATAACTTTTGAAGTTCATGTGAGATTTACGTTGTTTCTATATAAAAAATAACTACGTTATTTAATTAACAATGCAATAATCACAATGACTACTAAATATGTATAATTGATTTATACCTATTATAGATTATTATTTGATAATAAAATATAAAATTTAGGAGTTATTATGCCTTTAAACTATAAATGCCCTCGCTGTGGTAAAGATTTAGGTTATGATGGTCTTTGCTTTTTATGTAGAGATCGTGAAAATAGACTTAATATTAAAAATTATAAAGAAGATGACATTAAAAAAGTAATAAGCAATATCTTAAATAATTTAGATAAATTTGCAGAACTAGAATCTCCCTACTTTGAGGATTTTAAAGATATACTTGCTAATAAAGATTTTATAAGTGAAAAACTACAAGATATTTGCTTTAAAAATAACATATTTTATCCATATGAAATCTACTATAAAGCATCAAAATCTATGCAAAAAGCTCTTTTAGATAAACTTTTAAACACAAAAGATTCATCTTTAGCATCATCTTTACTTATGTGCCTTGCCCTTGCAGCTTTTGATGATATAGATGAAGAAAGCGAAATTTTAAAAACATTTTATGAACTATATAAAAATCCACCTAAATGGCGTCAAAAACTCTATGTTGATACAAATATATATGCTATGAGTGGTGGTTTTAGCTTTGATAATGATGGTAAATTGCAAAAGCTTAATTATAAACAGTGTCTACCTCTTAATAAGACTTCTGATCTAAATCTTGATAATTACTTTAAATTATTTAAGCATAGACATATAACAAAAGAAGAACAAGAAAAGCTTATAAAAGAATCTCCTGTAAAAGTTGCAGTAAAAAGAGAAGATACATGTCCTCACTGCAAAGGTAATCTTTTTGATATTCTAAAAGTTGATGCTCGTGATAAAAGACTTAAGTTCTTAGGTGTTGATGGTATTATTACAGCTACATGCTGTTTAAATTGTGTAGGATTTTATGAAACACCTTGTCTTAATACTTATAATCTTGATGGTACAAGTAAAATGCTAGATACACATATATATAAAAGCATATCTCAAGATGATACTATGGAAAATACCTTTGAAGATTATTATGCAGAGATTAAAGATAATCATTTATATCTAGCTCAAGATTTTGTACCACCTTTTTATGGTGCTTTTTCTGATGATGTTTGTACAATTGGTGGATTTGCTAATTTTATTCAAGATAGTGAATATACTACATGTCCTAAATGCAATAAGTATATGAAGCTATTAGGTCAAGTACATATGCATGAGTTAATAAATTATAGCGAAGGTACTTTATACATTGAATTTTGTAAAGAATGTCAAATGGCATCAGTAATTTTTCAGCAAACATAAAAATTAAAAAGGAATACCTAAGTTTATAGATATTCCTTTTCTTTATTATATATTAAATGATGGGAGGGCTTTTTTTATCCGTCTTATAACTTCCTCTAAAGTAGCTCTTGGTGTTGCTATATTTATACGTATATAACCTTTAAAATCTTCACTAAATTGCGAACCTCTATATAAGGCTACATGAGCTTCTTTTAAGAAGAAATTAAAAATCTTATCCTCATCACATACATCTTTAAATGAGACAAAAAGTAAGAATGAGCCCTCTCTTTTTATTATTTTAGCTTTAGGGAAAAGTTCTTGTAACTCTTTACAAAAGTACTTTTCATTTTGATCTATATAAGCATTAATCTCATCTACATAATAATCACACTTTTGATAAGCAACTTTCATTATGGCATTAGCAAATATATTAGGACATGTCATACCCACACGATTAATTTCAGCTATAACTTTATCTCTTAATTCCTTATTTTTAATAATTAAATATGAAATAACTGCACCTGGTACATTAAAAGTTTTAGCAATAGATGATGTCATAATTAAATTGTTTTCAATAAGACCTTTTAAGGCAAGTGAGGAGGTAAAAGTAATGCCTTTTTTAATAAAATCAGCATGAATTTCATCTACATATAAAATAATATTATGCCTAATACAAATATCTGCTATTTTATTAAGCTCATCTTCACTCCAAACACGTGTTGTAGGATTATGTGGACTTACTAAGATAAATATTTTAGTTTTATCTGTTATAGCCTTTTCAAAAGCATCAAAATCAAAGACAAAACTATCTTCTTTTAAAACTAAAGGTATTTCTATTAACTTTCTTTTATTTAAAACTACAGCTTCTTTTAGAGGTGGATATAAAGGACTATTGATTAAAATCTCATCTCCCTCTTTAGAAAAAGCTTCAACACAAAGACCACATGAAATATTAATGCGAGGGCAAAAAACAATATCCTCTTTTTTTACATCAACATTATGTCTAACTTTTTGCCATCTTATAATGCCATTGAAAAAGTCATCAGATAAAAAGGTATAACCAAAAATACCATGTTCTACTGTTTTAAAAAGCTCTTCTTTTATTTCTTTTGCAACCTCAAAATCACTATCAGCACAGCCCATATGAATCAAATCCTCTACATCACTATAGATTTGATCTAAACCATCCCATTTAAATGAATTAGTTCCACGTCTATCTATTTTTTTATCAAAATTATGCATATATAACTCCTTTTTAATATGGCTTTTTATTATCTTTAATATTAGCTTATGTATTTTTATACCATAAATTCTCTTTATTTTTATATGCTTTTTATAATGAAATTTACTAATTTAAATCATGGTGCAGAGTTTAAAAATAAAAAAAGCTCACACTAAAACTTAGTATGAGCCTCTATTTAAATATTTAAAATAAACTATTTTAGTTTTTGTGATATTTTATTTAAACTAACAAAGTTTTTTATGTAAAAATAAAGTAAATATCACATTAATAACTATTTTTAAATATAACCAAACATCATAGCTAAAATGTAACCAAATACACATGAACTAGACACACCAATTAATCCAGGTAGGATAAATGAGTGGTTAATTACAAATTTACCAATTCTTGTTGTACCTGTTCTATCAAACTGAATAGTAGCTAAATCTGATGGATATGTAGGTAGAATATAGTAACCATAACATGCAGATGCAAATGCTACAATAATACCTGGCTCTACACCAATACTTAAAGCAATTGGTACAAAGGCAGCAAGAGCTGCAGCTTGTGAATTTACAAACTTAGATATTAATAAAAGCATAATTGCATAGGTCCATTGATGCTCTTTTACAATATCACCTAAAAGTTCTTTCATCATAGGTGTATGCACAGCAAACATAGTGTCAGCCATCCATGAAATACCAAATACAGCAACAAGTGCAATCATACCTGACTTAAAGATTTCATTTGATGAAATTTTCTTTGGATCTGTTGGAGTGAAAATGATAATTAAAGCACCTGCAAGTAACATAAATGCTTGAATTACATGCACCATTGAAATGTACTTAATATCAGGATTGCCCATCTTATCTTTAAGTGGAATAGCTGTAATAGTACCATTTTGTACAGCTTCTTTAAATTGACTTAAAGAGCCATGAGATGATTCTTGATTAAAGCCTAGAGCTTTTAGATTAATCTCACCTTTATTTTCACCTGCAGGTGTCCATTTTAATTGAGTATCAGCACTAATTGTTGTCTCATAAGCCATCTTTTGACCCCAAGACGGTTTTAGTGCATCAAAAGCACCAACAAGAGCAACAGCTACAATAGCACCAATAAAGATCCACATAGCAACCCAACTTGTTTTAGGTAATTTAACACCTAAAAGACTTTTTGAATCACCATATACATATTTTTTAAATTCTTCATCTTTTAATCTTTCTTGGAAGTCTTTATCATCATCTAGATCTTTACCTCTAAACCAACTAAAGATACCAATACATAAAATACCAAACATAGTACTTGGAATGGTTACAGCAAGTAGATCTAAATAACCATCAAAACCTGGAATCTTGTGGTCTGATGCAAGTAAAAATGCTGATAAAGATACTACAGCTACAGATACAGGAGATGCAATAATGGCAAGTTGAGATGAAATAGAGGAAGCTGCCATTGGACGTTCTGGTCTTATATTATTTTTTATTGCAATATCATAAATAATTGGCATAATAGTGTATACTACATGACCAGTACCACAGAGCATAGTTAAAAAGCCTGTGATGAAAGGAGCTAAAATGGTTACGTATTTTGGATTTTTACGTAATACTTTTTCAGCTATTTGTAGCATAACATCAAGACCACCACTTGCTTGTAAGGTTGCAGATGCAACTACAACAGCAAGAATAGTAATCATAACATCAATTGCAGGTTTACCTGGTTGTATATTAAAAATATACACAAGTATAAGAATACCTACGCCACCTAATAGGCCTAAAGTTAAGCCGCCCTTTTTAGCACCATAGAATAGGCATGATAGTACTACAATAAGTTGTAAAAAAAATTGCATACCATCAGATAATGATGTAAAAAAACTCATAAAATCTCCATCTAAATATCCACAAAAATTGTTTATTGCAATTATTTCATAAGATTTTTTTTATTTTGATAAATAAAGATTTAATTTTAGACATATAACAAATTTTTAATTTAAAATTTTATACAATAAAATTAATATTTCTATATTAAATAAAAAATAATATTTGTTTTTTATAATATTATATTGTTAGATTATAGATAATAAAATTTATTTTAAAGTTTACTAAATTATTTTAAATAGGATAATATTTTATATATAAAATAATACTTTTTTTGCATAAAAAAATACCTTTTTACTATTAAAGTAAGTATAAATTTACACATAGCTAAAGCTCTTTTTATAAATTTTTTTAAAGTTTTACTTAATCTTTTAATTGTGTAAATAGAAAAAATCTCTTAATGCAAATATATGTGTTTTTTAAGTGAAGAGGAACTTTATTTATAAGTTAGATAGCAAAAATAGCATAAGTTAATAAGTTTTATTAAAAGTAAAAATCTATAGTAGATAATATATTGATATTTAAAATAAATATTTATAAAATTTGTGTAAAATTACTTTTGTTTTAATTTTTTTGAGCAAAAAAAAACACCATGCTTTTGCATTGGTGCTTGTTAGATGGTGGAGGGGGAAGGATTCGAACCTTCGAAGGCAGAGCCGGCAGATTTACAGTCTGATCCCTTTGGCCACTCGGGAACCCCTCCACGAGTATTTGTTTTGCTCTCTCTTGAAAACGAGATACATTATAGTAGATGATTTTAAATATTACAAGAACTTTTTTTAATTTTTTTTAAATTTTTATAAAAATTAATATAAAAGCTGATATATATGGTCTTTTACTCAAAAAAAACTCCCCATAATACATCATTATTCTTTTTATATTTTTCTTATTGATAATTTTTATTTATTATCTTAAAAATACATTTGCATGTAGACTACTATTAATTTTTTTATTAAAAAAATCAATTAATAGTAAAAACATATATAATATTTTTAATAAAAATCTTTTATATAAAAATTGTAAATAGTATTTTTTATTTTTTCTATTTTTTTAAAGTAAAAATATTAACTTTAGCTATTATAAGCTTTACTAATAAACCATATATTTATCTTTAATTTACAAATATTTATTTTCCATAAAATAATTTATTAATTTTTTTTTGTTTAAATACCTCTAATAGATCACATAAAAATTTATTAGATAATTTACTAGTTTTTTTATTATTAAGCATCTTATTTTTATTTCTTAATGGAAATAATTCTCTTAATTGAAAACCATAATTATTTTAATTGAAAATGAACTTTACTTTTAGAGGCCTACCTGAGAGATAAAAAGACAAAATGTTAAGAAATTTTAGTGAACACACAAAAAGATTTTTGGATAGACAAAAAAAGAAACCAAAAGATAAAAAAGAAAGATCTAGAAGAGATAAGTCTTAACCCCCATACAGTGTGTAATATTTTAAAGGCGAAGGCGTAGCCAAGCCGATATTACACACTGTATGGGGGGGGGATTGTTGACGTGATATAATATTTCCCAGAAAATTCAGATGACTATTTTCAATTAAAATAACCACATAGTTTCAAATAGAAAATTATTAACTTAAATAAAAAAAATCATAATAAAAATGTAACCTTTATAAATACGATATATATCTACTTTATTTAAAATCAAAGGTCTTCTATTTTAGATTTAATGCTATGTTGTTTTTATTTTGTTGCTATCT
>JARHZF010000033.1 GCA_029258325.1 Anaerobiospirillum sp.
TCAACAAATAATAAGCAAGCTGGTGTAACAGCAGGTGAAACATTACGTAAAGCTTTAGAAGCTAAAGGTATTAAAGAAGGTAAGATTGGTATTGTAGGTGTTAATGCAGCAACTAGCTCTATTGTAAATCGTGATGCAGGTTTTAGAGAGGCTTTTGCAAATACTAAGTTTGAAATTTTAGCAACACAATATTCAGATGGTGACACAGCAAAAGCAAAAGACATTGCAGCTAACTATATAAATCAAGGTTGTGTAGGTTTATTTGGTACAAATGAAGGTTCTACTGTTGGTGTTGGTAATGCTGTAAAAGAAGTTGGTGATGGCGTTTATGCTGTAGGTTTTGACAAATCAGATGTTGTTCTTTCCTTAGTTAAAGGTGGTCAATTAGTAGGTGTTATGGCTCAAAACCCAGATATTATGGGTTATGAGGGCGTAAAAGCTGCTGAAAAAGCTATGAAGGGTGAGGATTTAGGAGAAAAAGAAGTAGATACTGGTGTTTCAGTTATTACTAAAGATAATGTAGAACAATTTAGATAATAAATTTGATATAGAGGCAGGGTAATACCTGCCTTTTTATATTGTTTTAATCTTTTTTATAATTTAGTAGTTCTTGTGATGTTGTTACTTAAAACAAAATAGTTATTTCTTATGTAAAAACAATCTAAATATCACATGAACTAATTTGGTTTAATTTTTTAGATAAATAGCATAAAGCTAATAATAGCTAATATTTAAAGCATATATAACATCAATAATAAAGACATAGATTTTTATAAGATATATGTCTTTATTAAAGAAAGCTTTTTAGAATATATATTTTTTAAATTTTATCTTTTATATGTAAATACTTAGATAGTATTAGCATAAAAAGATATTATTAAAAAAATAGTATTTTAAAGATAGGATATAAGAGCAAATTTGCATATAGATGCTCTTAAAATAAATCTTGCATATGTTTTTAAAGCTTTAGTAAACTACTTTAGCAAATTTATATTAAAACATTGTACATAAAGGTTAATTTAAAAGAAGACAAGATCTTCTTAAAAAGATAAATGATAATCCCTTTTTAGGGTTATTTAATAATTATGAGGTTAGAATGAGTCTTTTAAAATTAAAGCCAAGTTGTAAGGATTATCTTTGGGGTGGTCATAGATTAGTTGATGAATATGGTAAAGACTTCAAGGGTAATGTATTAGCAGAGACATGGGAACTATCTTGTCATAGTGATGGTCCTTCATATATTGATAATGGACCTTTTAAAGGAAAGACTTTAGCAGAATATATTGATATAAAGGGTCAGGATATACTTGGTAGTAATTGTAAAAGATTTGATGATTTTCCTATTTTAATTAAATTTATAGACGCAAAAGATAATCTATCTATTCAAGTTCATCCTAATAATCAATATGCACTAGAACATGAACATCAGTATGGAAAAACTGAAATGTGGTATGTTGTAGATGCTAAAGATGATGCTTTTTTATATTATGGATTTAAAAATAAAATCTCAAAAGAAGAATTTAAAGAGAGAATTGAGAACAATACATTACTTGATGTTTTAAATAAAGTTAATATTAAAAAAGGTGATGTTCTCTTTATTGAATCAGGTACCATACATGCAATTGGTAAAAATACTTTAATTGCAGAAATTCAACAAAATTCAAATGTAACTTATAGAGTTTATGATTATGCAAGAGTAGGTCCTGATGGTAAACAAAGAGCTCTACATATAGATAAAGCTTTAGATGTTACTTTATTAGATAAAGCTAAAGAGTATGATTTTGGTAGTTCATTAGGTATAAGTGACTACTTTAAAGTAGATAAGATAAATCTTCAAAATGAAGTATTTAAAACAAATGTTGATGATAAGAGTTTTTATAGCATACTTGTTTTAGATGGTAGTGCTTTAATTAAATCTTGTGATGAAGAGTTATCTTTAACAAAGGGTGATAGTATTTTTGTAGAAGCAAATACAGGTGATATTGAAATTAGTGGTTCTCTTAGTGCTTTAATTACTACAATTCCTACTAAACAATATAGGATAGGTGTTGATATTGGTGGTACTGATTGCAAAATAGGTCTTGTAGATAATGATAATAATATTATCTATCATACTAAGATTGAGACTAAAGCTCAAAATGGAGCTCTATTTGTAATAGATAATATATGTAATAAAGTTCAAGAAATTATAAAAGAAAATGGCTTTGAACTATCTAATTGCAAAGGTATTGGTTTTGGTATTCCTGGACTTCTTGATGTATATAATGGTGAGATTTTATATTCAAACAATTTAGCATGGGAACATGTAAAAATTAGAGATTTGGTTTATAAAAAGCTAGGTTTACATGCTTATATTGCAAATGATGCAGATGCAGCTGCCTTTGGTGAGTTTATAGCAGGTGCAGGTAAAGGCTATAAAAGTGCTTTAATGGTGACCTTAGGTACAGGTATAGGTTCAGGTCTTATTGTTGATGGTAAGATTTATAAAGGAACATGTGCAGGTACTATTGAATTTGGACATTCTTTAATTGAATTTAATGGTCGTCAATGTACATGTGGTCGTAAAGGTTGTTTAGAAGCTTATGCCTCAGCTACAGCTTTAATTAATGAAGGCAAAAAAATTGAAAATATTGACAATTTAAATGCAAAAGATATTTTTGATAAGGCACAAGCTAAAGATAGTAGATATCAAAAAGTTATAGATGAGTATATTGAGTACTTAGGTGCAGGTTTAGTAAATGCAATTAATGTATATAATCCATCTGTAATTTTATTAGGTGGTGGTGTATGTGCTCAAAAAGAAAAATTAACAAAACCTTTAGATGAAATTATATCTAAAGCTTGTTTTGGAGCTGCATACAAAGAATTACCTAAGGTACTAATAGCAACTCTTGGTAATAAAGCAGGAATTATTGGTGCTGCTAATTTAGTTTAAAAACATAAAAAGCATTAAAAAATCACAGGCTCATATTAAACCTGTGATTTTTTATTTTAAGAAAATATATTTTATAGACTTTTTGCTCTTACTCTAATTTTTGACAATAGT
>JARHZF010000132.1 GCA_029258325.1 Anaerobiospirillum sp.
AGGCAGGCCAAGCAGGAGCAGGTTCAATTAAGGGTGCAAACTTAGAAGAGTCAAATGTAGACTTAACAGCAGAGTTAATTAACCTAATTGTAGCTCAACGTAACTATCAAGCAAATGCACAAGGTCTCCAAACACAAAATACAGTGATGGATTCAATCATGAACGTAAGATAGTAAAAGATTTCTAATTTTTCTAACTTTTAAAAAACCAGATCTTATGATCTGGTTTTTTATTTACTGTAAAAACACATAGCAAATGTACAAATTATAAAAGTTCAAGCTAAATGTACCAATTTTGATATTTGATTTGTACCAAAAGCATAGAATAAATTTAAAGTAAACCAGATAAAAACAAGTAATCTTAGTAGGAAGTGGTACAACTGTACAAACAAAAACAATACAAAAAGATATAATTTTTATAAAACAATAAAAAAGGCTCTTAAGCGAGCCTTTTTATTATTAAGATATCTTATCTATTATTTTTAAGATAATAGGGAAGTCTTTATTACTTTGAATGCAAACAATTTGTCTTAAACTTTCATTTAAAAATCGTTTATCTATATTTAAGATCTCAATAATTCTTTCATAGTTTTTAGAAAAGAAGATCTCATTAGCTGCATTCTTTAATCTTTCAGTTTCTCTATCTTTTTGAGTAGGTTGAGTTACAACCAAGAATCTACCATTTTCAATAATAAATCTAGCTGCATTTAGACCAACACCATTTACAGCAGATTGAATTAAAAACATTAAACTTGAAAGACCTGCTTGTAATCTATCACATTGTATTTGTGAGTCTGTTTTTAACTGTGTTTTAAATGGGAATTGTGAGACTATAGCACCACCATTTGCTAGAACTTTGTCTGCAAGATCTAAATGAACTGGTAAAATACAATCAAAACTGTTTGGAAGAAGAGCTACTATATTAGCTTTATTTTCTAAAGCTTCATTTAGAGATACTGTATCAATACCATGATAAAAACCACTAATTATTGTACAACCATTTGTCGAGAAAAATTGGGTTAATCTTTTAGTGATGATTTCAGCATGTTCTGTAGGCTCTCGTGTACCTATAATAGAAATAGGTTTATTATTGATATGAGAGATATCTCCTTTGACATATAGAATATTTGGATCATCAATAGCTCTTAGTAATAGTTTTGGATAATCATCATCAAGAATAGATATAATTCTTATGTTATGTTCTTTAGCTATTTCTATTTGATCATCGGCATAATCTAATAAAGTATCCCAAAGAATACCTGTTTTTTCATAGGCTTCTTTTATTTCAGGGCTTTCACTTTGAAAATCACCAAAACTTAGATTTTCAAAATCATCTAATTCACTTACTTCTTTTAAGGCAATAGAGGTAATACCTTCTAAATGAGATAAAGCTAGTAGAATTCTAGTTTTACTTGAGGCTGTTTCCATAAAAAACCTTACTTTATTAGGACTAACAAAGCAAATATCTTTGTTAATCTAAGCTTTCAAAATTTGTTTAATAGATACATCGAAACTATTTTATTATATTTTATATAAAATAAAACATGATTTATATCTTTCTAAGAAAAAGTTTAATTTTATTATATAAAAAATATCATTAAGATTTAAAAAACATCCTAAAGACAATTTATTTATTAAAATAAATAAATCATAATTTTATCTTAAAAAGAATAAATTCTTAGCTTTAAATATACATATTCTTTATAAAAAAATATAGAGCTTTATATAAAATTAAAAAAAAATATATAAAGCGTATTAGAACTTTTTATATTTAAATAAAAAGTAATTTATAAACTTATTTTGATAATTAAGAAATAAAGCAGATTTTATCGATAGAATTTATAACTCTAAATAGGTTGCTATGAGCATTATTGGAATAGGTAGTCCAACAGCTAAGAAAAGGAAAATGTTTTCTACAATTTTATTGAAAAGGTTTTTTACGCTTTGCGTGAAACTGTTCATGATAAATCTAAAATGCTCCTAATGCATTAAAGTAATTTAAATAAAATAAACATCTCTTATATTACCTTGCAAAAAAGTTTTTGCAATTACTATAAAGTTAAATACATGTTAAGTACAAAGAATTATAAGGAAATAATATTTAAAACACTTTAGTAAAATATTAAGTCAATATAAAATTTAGTCATTTTATTAGACAAATATTTATTGTAAGAACAGAGCTTTATTACTTAATAAAGCTAGCTCTTTTTACTTTTATCTATAAAATTTCCTTATAAATAAGTTTAGTTAATATGAGATTTATGTTGTTTTTGCATAAGATGATACTATGTTGTTTTAAGTAACAACACAAGGAATATAAGTTTTACACCTCATCAATAAAAATAACATCATCTTTTTTATCTTCATGAATCTCAATTTCAATAAGCTCTTCTTTTTTAAATAAGAAGTATTTTAAAAATTCATCATAAAAATCATCAATATCATCACATTCTTTTAATATGCATTGTGCAAATAAAAGTTTATGATCTCTATTTTTGAGTATTTTTACATATTCAATAATAGCTTTTATATTATTAATAAGTTCAAATTTTTTATAGTAGTCTTTAATACCTAATATAGCTATTTTTAATCTATTTTTACCATCAGTATCATCAAATTCATCTAACATTAATCTTATAAGAGATGATAGTAAATTTAGACCAATATTGTTTCTATAGCTCTCAAGGAAACGACTTAAACTATCCTTTATGCTGTTTAACTTATCTACATCTAAAACTTCATCTATAGGTATTATTTTATGACATGTCTTTATATCAAAAGTATTTTCAGCAATATGTTGCAAGATAAAAGTAGTGTCATTAAAACTAAAATATCTATCAATTCTTTCTTTAAATGAATTTGAATCCTTATAAGAGCAACACCAATCATTTAAAGTCTTTAAAGATTGCTTTTTGTTATAAACAATGTTTAAAAAGATCCAAGATAGTAAAAAGTTTACACTCTTTTCAAGAAAGTTTGAGCCTGATGTAACTTTTAAAGCTATATCTAGATTAATATTAGGTTCATACTTACCTATATAATTTAAAAGAGATCTTTTAATATTGTTTTCATCTAAAGTCTCAAACTTTATAGTGTATTTACTTTGAAAGTCTGTAATCCAATCACTAACAATACCTAAAAGGGTAAGTCTATAAATATAGATTTCAAAATCTTCATATGAAATAAAGAAATTCTTCTTAATTTCATCAAAGTTAATATCTACATAAGTCTTTGCTTTAAAGTATCTTTTTAAGATATTTATAATAATAGGTGAATCAAAATTAGTATCATGCTTATTATTTACAAATAATACTAATTGTTTAAATACATCCTTGCCTGTATATTTATACCTTTCAATTAAGTTATTTATATCCTCAAAGGATGATGTTTTAGAAAAGACTCTATCTAAAATTTCATCTCTTACTGTTTCTCTATTATGTAAGATAAAACACTTTGCTCTTTTATCTTTATTCTCAACTTTGTATTTGTCCCAACGACCAGCACGTCCTGCCTCTTGATATAAAGCTTCAACAGAATCAGGTAGACCATAATGAAAGGTATAAAATATATTTTCTTTATCAATACCCATACCAAAAGCTTTAGTAGCTGACATAAGCTTATACTCATCATTTTTAAATTTATTTTGAGTATCAAGTTTAAAATCAACAAAAGATCTATTATTTAAATCTGCAATATTTATATCTTTAGGCAAAGAACCTGAATACCAACAAACTTGACCTTGATAACTGTCATTTAGCTCTTGATAAAGTTTATAACAACCCATTTTGCCATTGACAAAAGGAGTAAAGATAATACCTGTTTTATCAGATTCTTTAGTTAAGAATTTATCTTTTTTCTCTAAATGTTGTAAAAGATTTAAAAGAGCATCTATCTTTTGATTTTGAATTGGAATTACTTCAAATAAGAGCTCTTCACGTGAATAGTTTAAAAGAGCTTTGATATTACTATCTAAAAGTTCTTTTTCATTACGAGCAAATTCAATTTTAATGTTTTTTAAAACATTTAAAGATGCTGTAGCTGTAAGACCTAAAAATTTGATAATACTATTTTTATTACTATCTTTTAGAGATATTTTATCTATAGTTTTTGTTAAGTTTAAATATGAGGTTCTAAAATCATGTCCCCATTCAGAAAGACAGTGAACTTCATCAATAACTGCATAAGCTATAGAAAAATACCTTTGAATAGTGATAAGCATTTCTCTAAATTTTAAGATTTGAAAACGCTCTGGAGATATCCAAACTAAAAGATATTTACCACGTACAAAGTTGTATTCAATATTAAGTCTTGTATTTTTATCTAAATCACTTGTTATAAAAGCAGTATGATTTATATAAGCATTATCAAGATTTTCTTTTTGATCATACATTAGTGACTTAATAGGACATACAACAAAGTTTATAGCAGGTTGTAGTAAACTTGGAAGTTGATAACAAATAGATTTGCCACCACCTGTTGGTAATAAGCCTACAGTATCATTTTGTGACAATATATTTGAGATAATTGGAAATTGTCCTTCTCTAAAACTTTCTTTATCAAATAAGTTTTGTAAGAAGAAGAGAAGATGATTTTTATCATCAGCTGTAATCTTATAATTTATAGGTGTAGTAGTACTTACTCTAAAGTAATTCTTATCATTTATATTATCAAAGTAGTCTGTACGCACATAGATTATGTGAGGACACTCTAAATACTCAAAATCCATGCGTTTAAAAAGTGAAAAATCAATTAAAATTGTATTTTCATCATCTTTTATAAGTTCATCCTTACTTTTTACATAAGTTATCTCTAAAAAAGGATAAACAAAGTCTCTTTTTTCACGAAGTTCAAATAACTTTTCATAAAAAAGTAAGATATCCTCAATTGCAAGTTCTGCAAAGTTTTCTAAGTTTTCATGACTTAATATTTTTAAAGACCATCTTTTATTAAAGCTTAAATAATTGTTTTCAATAAGTTCTAAAATTAAGATCTGAAAACGCATAATAGCTGTAGGAATAAGTTTATATTTATAAATATCTAAACTTATCTTATTTTCTTTTTTTAATAAAAAGAATTTTCTATAAAAAGATATAATCTTCTCTTTTTCTAAAAAAACTTTAGATAGATTATCTAGAAGATCTTTAAAATTATTATTTCTTATATCAAAGTCATTAATTAAGATTACATGTATATTGGCACTATTTAAATAAAGATAGAAATCATAATCATCATAACTAGTATTGTTTATGATGATTGCAAGCTTTAAACATGGTAAATAGAGATCTATTTTTTTATTTACATAAAGAGAATTTCTTATATTTGTGCAAGTTAAAGCTTTTTCATTTAAACAAAATAAAGGTATTAAAAAGCTATATTTCTTTAAAATTTGAGGAAATATAGTTTCAAGTAAATACATAGATAAATTTAAATTATTATCTAATTTAGATTTATCTATGTATTTTGAGTATTGAGGATAGCTATCATCACAAAATAAAAAGCGATCTTTAAAATCATCTCTTAAATGTAAAGGTGCAATTTTATCTTGTAAAAATCTAGATAAGGTTGTAGGCATACCTCTTTGCAAGATATTTTTAAGCACATAAGTACTTTTAATATCAAAAGGATCTTTGCTCTTATTTAGATTTTCAATTATAAAGTTTGGATTTGTATAAGCGTAATTTGCTGTATATTTGTTCATAAAAAAAATGACATTAAGATGTTAAAACAAGAAGTATGATTATACAAAAAAAATTTAAAAAATAAGATGAAAATAAATAATAAAAGCAAAGGCAAAAACCTTTGCTTTTTAAGTTTATATCTTAATTAAAGATAGGTTTGAAATATATTATCATAAGTACAATTTATAGCTTTTAAATTGTCTTTTATCTCTTGCACAAAGAAGTTTGAAAATACACCTAAAGCTAAGTATTTTATATGTTTATCTTGTAAATAGCTCTTTGCATGATGTACTTTTATAAGTGTATCTTGTGGTGTTTTATAAAAAAGACCATCACGACTTGCATCAGAGTCAAGTAATACAATATTAGCTTTTTTTATAAGTTCATCATCAATAGCATCTAAAAGAGCAAAAGTAGCATTGCCAGTGCCATAAATATGTATGCTCTCATTATCCTTTATAGAATTTAAGAACATAGCACTAAGTCTATTACGAGCATCATCCTCAATTATTGATTTATTTAGAAGATGCACAGCCTCTTTATATAAAGATAAAAACTTATCTTCACTCATAAAAGGAGTGTAGGGAGTATTAGCATCTCTTTTTTGCATAATGACATTAAAGTGATGATTTTTATAAAAATCATCTACATTAGTCTCAAGAGTGGTTAAATTAAAACCATGATCTTTTGCAATTCTATCAAAGGAGCCTAGGGTAAAACGATAGTATTGAAGGGCATGTACAGCAGATACTTGAGGTACTTCTATATAAATTTTGCCATTATCCTTTAAACTTTCATAACATTTATTTAAAAGCACATGTAAATCTTTTATAAATTCAATAACATTACCCATGATAATGCCATCTACTTTTTCATCTAAGATAGTATCTTTTGTGAAGTATTCTTTTTTTATAGTAATAGCTTCATTTGACTCAATTAAACAACTAGGATCGTAACCTGTAAGATGTGTAAAACCTGCTTTTTGTAAATTTTTTAAGATAAAACCATCATAACAGCCAATTTCTATGAGTTTATCATCTTTTTTTGCATGCTTTTTAATAAGATTTAAAAAAGGTATAAATGCACTTTCACCTACACCTGAATTTGGTTTTATAAATTCATAATGTGTAAAGCAATTAGCACGAGTTTCTTCATCTAAATCTTCTTTATTAAAACCAATTTGACATGAATTACACATAACAGGTGTAATTGTTATTGTCTTATTAAGAAAACTATCCTCATAGCTAGTAGGTCCTGGCATTGCAGTTTCACGAACATCTCTTAGAAAAACTAGATCTTGTGATGCACAATATGGACAACATTGTTTGATTGAAGTCATGTAAATACCTTTTATCTAAATTTATAAAATAGATTTTGTAATTATTATAATTGTGTAGTTCATGGTATTTTTTATTTATACATAAAAACAATACTGTTTTTTTATGTATAAACAATGTAAATATCGCATGTACTAATTTTGCTCATGTAAATCTCTTAAAAAAGATAAACTCTTATATTATATAAAAACTATAAAGTTATTTTTAATCTTTCATAAAGCTATTTTATAAATGGCAAATCTATTTAAATTTGTTAATATACAGCATAAGTTTTTATAGGTGTTATATTAGAGTGTAATTATGGCTAAAAAGGCAATAAGTAAAAATCAAGAGCTTTTTCGTGCAAGTTCTGATGTAATAAAGCTTGGTGATTTATTTGATGAACTATCTTTAATTGATTTAAAAAAAGATTCACGTGAATTTATAGATAAGGTTGTACGTATTGAGAGTACTTATAAAAAGATAATGTTATCTCTATTACCTATAACATCAGATGCTGATAATTTAAAAGATCTAAATGAGATAAAACGCTATTATGATGATGCTTTAATTAAAATATTAAGTATAAGAAATGACTTTTCTGATGATTTAGATATTTTAGAGAAGAAAAAAGATCTTTTAAATGAGCATAAAGAAGTAGCATCAGATGAGCTTTTAAATAGCAATATTTTAAAAGACAAGGAGAGAGATTTTAGCTTTTGTATAAAATATTATAATGATTTAAAAAATATCATAACAAAGCTTTATTCTATTAGCTCATCTTATAAGGATTTAAGTAAAGATAACTTAAAAGATGAGATAACATCAATAATTGCAAGCTTTACTCTTTTTGAAAATGCTTTAAAAAAAGATGATGTATCTTATAAGGATAATTTTGTTTATAAGTCTATCTGTGATTTTTTAGGTAAATTCTTATTAGATTTAAGTGCTGTTTTAGCAAAAGAGTGTTCTATCTTACGTGAGAGTAAGAAATTAAATCGTGATAATTTCTCTGAAATTTATACTAATTTTGAAATAATAGCTAAATTTATAAAGGATAGGGAGAATGACTTTAATGAAGAGTTTAAAAAGGACTTTTCAAAGATTAAATTCTCATTTTTTATGTTAAAGCCAAACTCAACTTTAATTATTTCACTTTTAGCTATAAGTCCTGTATTTCTTATCTCAATTATTGTAGTTATCTTATTTGTAAATAATATTATCTAAATATTAAAAGAGTTCATTTTTAGATGAACTCTTTTACACTTTTTTAAGATATTATTGTATGTTTGTAAACATATTCTTTAGTACATTACACATATACTCTACATAGTCAGATGTTTCTAAAACACTATTACTTAATTTATAGTATAGGTATAATTTATCATCATTATCTGTTGCAATTTCTAAAGCTTTAGCATCATTTAGATTATCTTCTGTAAACTCTAGAAGTTCTGCATTATCTTTTTCTAGTATAAACTTATCATCTTTTTTTATTACCTTAAATAAGCTTAATGTATCTTCTTTTTTTAAAGATAAACATATATCTTTTTCAAAGTTATTTTGTATATCACTCTTTTTGATATCAAAATCAAAACACCAACCTTTATTATTTATACTTAAAGTAAAATCAATCTTTGATTGTAATTGTTCGTCTTCATAATAGAAATGAATACAAGATCCTTTATGTCTATCTAAATCTGCTCTGACTACTTTGTCATAAGTATCTTTTGAATTAAATTCTTGACTTAAAGCAAGATTTAAAATGAATGGTGCAACATTACTATCGTTATATTTAGTGCTTTGTAAAACAGAGGACATTAAACCATCATCATAAAAATAACCATAGCTAGGCTCATGTTTATAAGCAATATCTAAATGCTCATAGTAAGTAGCTACATAATAAATCCAAGATGTCTTTGATAGATTATCAAAAGTAAATTTACTATCTTTTGGAAATGTACCATCTGCTCTTATTATGTCTATAATTGTTTTATTTTTACTATCACTATAACTATTTATTTTATCAAGTAAGTGCATAATAGCATGCTGATTATGACGTGAACTACTACTTGTAAAAATTAAAGACCAAGATCTAAATATACTACCAATTATTCTAAACTTCTCATTATTTATATATTGACTATAATCATAAATCTTAAGTAAGTTAGCTCTTATATTTTTATCAATATTACTTCTATCAATATTACTTTCATCAATATTATTTTCATCATTGCTAAATGTAAAGATAGAGTTAAAAGTTTGAAGTCTATCTTCTACAAGTTTTAAATTATCATTTAAATTAGATAAATTTACAGCATAATTAGGATTATCTTTTGTGTACTTATCAACAGTAAATAAAGAAATATTTCCTTTTAAAAGAGGGTGATTTTCAAAAGCCCAAAGCTTTTGCCACACATTATTTTCATCATATATATCATTAGCAAGTTCTTCTTTAGTAAGCTCTTCTTTTACAATAAATGAGTTAAATTCATAAGATGCCTTATTAGAAAAAGCATCTTGTAAACCTTTATATAAAATGTTTTCAATTTCAAAGAGTAATGCTTGCATTACTTTATGACGAATTTCATTAGAACTATTTTCTATGATATTACGTAGATGTCTTATCTTTTTATTTAATTTAAATAAATCAGCATCTGTAAAGATCTTATCTTTAAAACCTTTAAAGATAATATATGTTGCAAATAAGTATAAGGTATTTTTTAAGGTGATATCTTCATTTTCAATTATGCAACCGTAAAAGATATCCATATTGTGATCTATATGTTTTATAGGTTCAATATTATCTACATTCATAATCTTATTTAAGATAAATGTGTCTTTAGATAAAAGACTTTCTTTTTGATAGTAGTCTTTAGACTTAACTTTATCTTGTGTGTAGTAGTCTTTAAATAAATCAAAAAACTCTATAAAAAATAAAAGAGGGTGCTTTTTATTAGTGTAATTTTGTTTTTTATTAAAACATCTATCTATAATTTCCTTATTTAAAGAAACTTCTGCATTTATATCAGATTGCTTAGACAGACCATAATAGAAAAGAATAATTTTAAGAATAATTAAAACAAACTTACTTAAGGCTTTATCAATTAAAGATAAATCCTCTAATTTATTGCCATGCTTTATCTTTAAGTATTTATAGATAAATTCAGAATACTCAACATCAAATTTATAACTTATATCAATGTCACCTAAGATATTGTTTTGTAAATCATTATCATCTATATATTTTAATAATTGTGATTTAAAGATTTCAAAGGTGGTAAGTTTTTTACCACGAGCATTCATCTTTATATATAAATCATCAGATAAAGAAAAAGGTCCAAAATCTAAAACATAAAAGTTTATATAATCACTATGAAAAAGCTTTTGTAAAATATCTTTATTATCTTTAAACTTTTCTTCTATTTTCTTTAATACAAAGAGCATAGATTGTATAGATTTATCTTGCCTATAGTTTACCAAATAGAAAGCTTGTTCTTCTATAAGCTTATTAATAGATAAATTTGTCTCTTTTTTTATAGATTTTTGTATAAGCTCTATGTTTTCAATAAGATCTATACAAAATCTCTCTGTATCCTCACGTGTTGCATAGGTAAAATTCTTTAAAACATCTTTTATAGCATTTAGATCATTGTCATTATCAACAAATAAACCTGCATAAAAATGTAATAAAAACAATGTTGTAAGTCTTTGTTGACCATCTAGAGGTATAAACTTATTATTAAGTTCATATCCATAAATAAAGTTTAAAGTAAGAGTTTTATTTTCTTTTAAAGCAAAATAGAATGAATCTAAGAGATTATTTAAAATTTTATTAGTCTCTTTGGTATTAGTACCATAAGAATAATCTCTTTGAATAGTAGGGATAGTTATAACTTTCTCTTTTGTAAAGTTAAAAAAAGATGTTTTATAACCTATATTGTTATTCATGTTAATATCCTTTATTTATTATAAAAACTTAAAATATTTGTTAAGGATTTTAAATAAGCATCTCTATCAAAATTTGACCATGAAAAGAGTTGCTGAGTTCCTTTTTCTTTCTCAGTTTTTAATAAGTAAGATTTTGTGAAGATATTTTGTGTGGCTATAGGTATATAAGGACTTTCATTCTGCTCATTATTAAAATAAGATGTATTTGATGTAATACATTCTAGTATTTCCAAACGTTTTACAGCAAAAGATGAGCAACTAATAGCAGAGTTTGTACTACCATCTAAAAGAGTAAGATTTGATATGTTATGAATATTGCCATCACTATTATTTATCTTAGAATATATTAAAGCTATCTCATCAAAAAGCTCTTTCAGCTCTTCATAAGATTTTTTATTTACTAAATCTTTTAAATCTGTATTTAAAAATTTTGGTATTTCTAAATTTAGTATTTCTAAATTTAGAGAGTCTAACGTGCTTAGGTTATATTCAAAAAACTTAAGCCATATATCTTTATTGTTTGGAAGTAAATCAGAGTTTTGAGCATGTATATGCTCTAAAGTCCATTTTTTTAAAGGCTTAAAATGCTCAAATGGAAAAAATCCTATTTTGTTATTATGTCTGTGTAGCTCGACATTATATAAAAACAAGATCTCCTTTATACAAGCATAGTTCTCCTCATAGTTTAAATATTTAATACTTTCAATATCTTTAATATTATATTTTGTAAAAGTTAAATTATATATTGTACCTATAAGGTAGTTTTTAAATTCACTTTTAGTCATAGTTAAAGACTTATCTATAATATCAATAAAGGCACTATCATCTTTAGAGAGGGCTACTATATATCCTATAAAATGATAATAATCTCTATCTTCAATATATGCACATATGTTAGAGAAGTATTTTTCAACTAAGATCCAAACATCATAAAAAGATAAGCTATTATCTTTTATAAAAGATTGTTCTATTAATTTTTGAAACACAAAAAAGGTGTAAAAAGGATCTTTTTTATTAAATTTAAACTCTTCTATAACATCATCAATATTTAACATATCTATCTTAGTTTTAAGATCAGCATCTTTTTTGGCAATAAGATTAAATAAAATCTCAATATTATTACGATATGTTTTACTATTGCTATTAGATACAAAAGATAAGACTCTTTTTTGAGATAACTTTGACTCTATCTCATTCCATTTTGAATTTATATAAATTTGTTTATTCTTTATATCAAATTCATTTAAATTACCTTTAGTTAAAGTTTTAGAGAAGGTTACATCTGATAAAAATAAAGAACGTATAAGTTCAGAACAAGAGAGTTTTACAGATAGATCATTTAATTCATTAAAGATATCACGAGGATCTTTTTCTTGCTCCTCATACCATATAACTTTGATACTTTTATTATTTAAATTATCATTTAAAAAATGATAACAAAAAGTAAGAGCTTTACTGCGATTTTCATTCATCCACTTAGTAACTGTTTGTGCAGCATTAAAAATATAACGTGAATCTATATTTGTTTGTTCTATCTCATGTAAAGATAATTCAAATTTATCATTGAATATTGTCTCAATTTTAATCTTATTAAAAAATGATACTAAATCTGCTCTTGTTTGATAGTAGATATTAAAGTATTTAGTTTTTTGAAAGATGAGATTAATTTGTGAGAGTATAGTGTATATAATCTTTATTGTTGTAAGTCTTTGTTGACCATCAATAACCTCATACCAATTATCAAAATTATCTTGTGTATTAGCATTAAGGTATTCTCTAAAAGAATTATCATTAATGTTTTCTTTATTAAGTTTACGCACAACTATAGGTTGTAAACAATAAAAACTATCTTTTAGATCTTGATTAAAATAATTGTATATGTCCTCTAGAAGTTGAGTTACTTGCTCTTTTTCCCATCTATAACCTCTTTGATAATTTCCTATATAAAAATTGTAATGAAAGAGTTCAGTAATGGATTTTAAACACATTGTATTATTCATAATATACCTTAATAATTAAAACTAGATCTCATTGCTCTTTATTTAAAGACAAAATACTTATCTAGGTAGGAAGTAGACAGTTGATTACTTTCTTTTATTATAAAGTAGTTATTTATAATAAAACTTATAAAAGTTTCATATAACAGTATTTGATATTGGAAGGTACCGTTTTGTAATTAAAACTCTCCTTAAATCTAGTTCATAAATATATGATGATTTTGCTTATCTTGTATTTGCTTTTTTAATAATATTTGATGCTCTTTTATTGTTGAAAATAAAATCACTACACTTACTATAAAATTCTTAGTCATTATGAGTTTTGTTACTTAAAATAACACAATTCTTTTTTATGTATAAATAACGTACATATCACATATACTTATATTGTATATTTTTATTTAACTTTAAAAAAGCTTTAATTTCATTTTATTGCTAGCAATGATTTGATTTTGTATTTAGAACTTATTTACATAAAGCTTATAAATAAGCCATTTTATAAGTTATAAATTTTCAATTAAATTTGCCTATAACAAGTTTGGGATATTTTAATTTCAGCATGTGGATATTTTAATTTAAAAAATTAATCTTTTTTTATGTAATACCACATAACTAATATTAACCTGATAATGAGTTATGGGGAAGGATAACAACTCCTATTTTCTCTATATTTTTCAATTAAAATAACCACATAGTTTCAAATAGAAAATTATTAATTTAAATTAAAAAAATCATAATAAAAATGTAACCTTTATAAATACGATATATATCTACTTTATTTAAAATCAAAGGTCTTCTATTTTAGATTTAATGCTATGTTGTTTTTATTTTGTTGCTATCT